>JAEUUQ010000602.1 GCA_016787505.1 Saprospiraceae bacterium
GGGAAGATTGGTCTCCAAAAATATTTTGACAAACCAGCCGTCATTTCAGGCCCCAACACAGGAAGGCGGCTACACTATTTTAATTCGAAGAGAAGGACGTTTGATTGGGATTGCGAAACAAATAATAATCGAATAGAATCATATTGACTTTGTGATAAAAAATCCAGCACAGATAATCGAATACCTGGTAAAAAGCAGCTATTCGTGGATACTGCGGTGGGCATAAGAAAACAATACGCTCAATCTACACTCAATTCCATTCGCTCAATCCATCTCGTCAACCGGGCATGCGGCACAAGCCCCCGATATTGTAACCTCCCTACCAGAATACCGGGGTGCGTACCCCAGAGCCGGGCGAAATGCGCTATTGCTGAATCAGACAGGGGCAGTGCTTCGCGGAGGATAGCTTCCTGTTCCAATGGCAATGTCCATTGTACGGCGAAGTCGTCGGCCTCCTGTTCTTTTTGCTTGTCCTTGTCGGAGTATTCGATGTCTTCCAGGAAAACGTCTTTTTTGCCGTGCAGGAGGATGTGACCTAACTCGTGGAAAAAGGAAAACCAAAAGTTGTCGTGGCGCTGGTAGCGGTTGGAGAGTTGGATCAGGGGGTTGTCGTGCACCCAGCGGGCGGCGCCGCTGATAGGGGCTTTGGGTAGATTGGGTGTGACAACGACTTTTACCCCGGCTTGCAGGCACAAGACCTGTGCCTGCTGGAAGAAATCGGAAGGGTTCTCGGCCATCAGCCCTTTCAACCGGGGCAATGCAGCTTTTAATTTTTTCTCGTCAAAGGAAGGCGCCTGGATTTGCCCGGCCTGTATTTCTCCTCTTCGCAGCCAGGCGGATAACGCATGGGGTGTTTTGGTAGGTGTAAGTGAAATACGGAACGTGGTTTTTAATTTGGCATGAAGAAAAAAATCCTCCCACGCTTCGGCGACGGCAATGCCGAAAAAGTCGAATAAGGCGTGTACTTTCTCTGGAACAGACTTGGCCGGCGGTACCCAGCCGAGCTGGGCCATTTGGGCATAAGGAAATGTTTTTGCCCATGCTGTGGCCTGTTCTATCTCTTGTTCTTGTTTATGCCGGGCAAGGGCTTCGTCGTAGTGGTATTGCCGCTGTAGCCAAAAACGGGCGGGAATTTTCAGTACGTTTTCGAATTGTACGGCCATATCGGGCGTGATGGCACTGTTGCCGTTCAGGACTTCCGAAATCGTTTTCTCCGGTTTTCCCGTCCGCACGGCAAATTCCTTGGGCCCCATCTGTAACTCTTCGAGTTTTTCCCGGAGGGTCTCACCGGGGTGGGAGACGGTTTGCGGAAGGTATTGATTATGGAGGAGGTCGCCGGCAGTTTTCATCAGTTTTTTGTCTTTGAAGGTTATGTTTACTGCAAATTTACAATTTTTATTTACACAAAGTGTTAATTTTAATATAAAAAATATACCAGACGCTGCGTAGCGTTGTCAAATAATTACAATGCTGTGATGCTGGTAGAATGTTATCTCCTTCCGCTTGACAAACGACGTTGTAATATACAAAAAACCAAGTAATATACGCAAACAGTTTGTGAGATAAAATATGCCTTTTTAGGGCAATCAACTACACACCCCGCAGTTTCCATCGCCTGGTCACCACCAAGGGCGGTTCGTGGCCGTCACCTCGTCACCACCAGAGACTCACCTTCCTCCCTGATACCGTTTCAACCAGGATAGCGGGGATGTTGGAAGGATGGGAAGGAGAAGCGGAAACTTGGATTCAAATCGATAGATCTTCGCCTGCCACGGAACCATGTCGCTCCATTCGGTAATATGGCCAACCATCACAGAAGAAAAAAGCTATTCGAGATAGCCAAGCGCCATAGAAAAACCAAGCGCGAAGGGTTGCAAAAGCCACGAAAAAAAACTAAATTGTGCGAAAGGTGTCAAGCCGGCCATGCCGCCTGAGGACTGAGTGCAATTAAACAAAAATAAAGAGCATGTTCGTAAAAGATATTTATACGCAACTCGAAAAATCCATTACAAAACTCTCTGGTCTCTCTGTTGATGATAAAAGGGAACTTGAAAATGTTCTAAGTTTTGGAATTACCGCTATTGGAACTTTAGAAGCATTAGTTGACACCGTATTAGAGCCACTTATAAAGGCTAAAAATGAATTATACAAATCAGAAGATTCTCAAAAAGTTATTAGCTATTTAAGTGAAATTACTACAGGTATTTATAATGATTTAGATGAAGCTCAAAACATGGTATTTAACTTTTCAAGTTTAGAATCAAATTTTCAAAACGAAATAGCTCCAATTTTATCAAAGTACCTGGAACAACAAGAGGTTAGCGAATGGGCACAATTATTTAATATGGTAGGAGATACGCGTTCTCTTTCTTATAAAAGAGTAGAATCATTAATTCCCAAAATTGAAGATTTTCTTGATACGAGGTATTATTCACAAGATCGTATAAATAAAGATTTAACCTTTAAGGAAGTGAAGGACTATTTAAATGAAATAATCGAGGAGATGCGCGCAACAAAGAAGGATCTCCAATTAGTTAAATCCAATTTTCTCCAACTATCAGGAATAAAAGGTTTAACCCAAATAACTCAAAAAAAGATTTCTGATGACGATAAAACAGGAGAACTTGAGAATGTATTAAAAAATATTGAAGATCTGATTGGCCTAGGTAGGACAGAAATTGCATTGAATAAAATGGCAGACTTATGTAATTATAATTATCCTGATATTCATACAGATATCAAAGTGCTTCAAAGCCAGTATAATATTTCAAATAGAAACTTTAATTTAGGAGTAGACCATGATACAATAACCCCTAACAAAGTGAGTAAGGGGATATTAGATTATATAAATGAAATAAGAAAAAGAGAAAACCTTGCCGAATAATGCGTACAACGGTTATGCCAGGTATAAGCTGATTGCGCCATACATGGGTCGTATACCCGATCCGATGATCAAAATGAAAATTTTTGACATCCGGAATAACCAGCGGGTGGAGCATAGTGTGCCTTTGAGTGCGATTTCATTTCGGTAAAGACCCTCCCGCCTGTCACCTTGTCACCACCTGGGCGGTGAACGGCAAACGTTCACCCTACGTGGTCGTCACCTTGTCACCGCCTCGGTGGTGAACGGTAAACGTTCACCCTACTTACAAATAAAACGTCTCCTCACTCGGCCTCAACGCCCGTTTCATCCACAGGGGGCGGCGCAGGTTATTGGGGCCGGGGGCCGGGCGCGTCATCGCCAGCCATTCCTTGTACACCTCAAACGACTTATTGGTATCCACCCACACGTCGCCGTAGCGGTCGTCGGGTTGGGCGCGTTCTATGCGTACTTTCTGGTGCCAGCAGTGCATGCCGCTGATGGGGTCGGGGTGTACCGGAAACGTGATATTCTGGTGTACGCCGCCGTCGCTCCAGAAGATGCGTGCCGTATCGGGGTCGGAGGTTTTGGTGGGTTTGATGCCTTCGAGGGTGCGCATGCGCCAGCCGCCCTTGCCGTCGTTTTCGATGCTGACGGTATTGAGGGCCCAGCGGTTGGCAGTGGCATCCTGCGGACGGCGCCAGCGGCCCAGGTGGTGCGAGCAGGCTACCACGCCGGGTTTCATACCTTCGGTGACCCACACTTTATCTACAAAGTAACCGATGGCGGTGTTTACGCGCACCAGGTCGCCGGTTTTGATGTCAAATTTGGCGGCGTCGCTGGGGTGCATCCACACGGGGTTGCGGTTAGAAATTTCGTACAACCACTTGGCATTGCCCGAACGCGAGTGGATCAGCGTGGGTATGCGGAAGGTGGGCACCAGCGGGAAATCGCCTTTCTCGCGGTCCATCTCCGACTCGTGGATATGGCTTTTGATATACGTAGGAATGGTGTATTCCGGCCACTTCCAGTCGGACATCGTCTGCGAGTAAAACTCGTTTTTGCGAGAAGGGGTAGGGAAGCCCACCACGGCTTTGCCATTGAGCATAATGCCGATGTCTTTGCCGTTTTTGCGGATTATCTGCGTAGCGGGGTCCGTTTCCGAGCCTTCGAGTTGGGCGGCGCTGAGTTCGTCGAGGTGTTTGTTGTAGGCGTGTTCTTCTACCACAAAAGCGCCGTATTTGCGCATGTATTCGAGGGCGTCGAGGCCTTCTTTGGCGGCGGCTTCGGGCAGCCCTTTGGTATGTTCAAAAACAAAGCGATAGTATTCGTCGATGCTGATCTTTTCGCCTGGGCGATAGGGCGAGATGAAGTGTTTGCGGATGCCGAGGCTGCCGTCGGGGTCCATGCGCCACGACAGCTCGATCCAGAATTCGTCTTCTTCCCACACTTCGCCGGGGTTGGCCTCGTAGGTAAAGGTGACTTCTTTGCCGGCCCGGCGGGCGGCTTCGCGCAGCACGGGTTGGCGGAAGGCTATCCACACGCCGGCGTGGGTTTCGTAGCTGTTGAGGTCGTGGCGTTCGCTGGCCAATCCCATCGGCAGCACGTAGTCGGCGTAATAGGCGGTTTCGTTCCAGGTGGGGGTGAGGGCTACGTGGAGGCCCATCTTGCTCTCATCGGTGAGCATTTCGATCCAGGAGAAGCCATCGGGGTAAGTCCACACAGGGTTGAACACGCGGGTAAAGTAAACGTCCATTTTGCCCCGGTTTTCTTTGAGGAAGTGGGGCAGCAGGAAGCTCATTTCGAAATACGCCAGCGGATATTCGTTGGGGAAGTGGAGTTCGTTCCAGAATTTTTGTGCCGGCGGGTGGTCGAAAAATTTGGGGTGGAATTTGTTCCAGGTATTGGGCGAGGTGCCGCCTACGGTGCCCACGCTGCCGGTGAGTACGTTGAGGAAGTGCAACGTGCGCGCCACGGCCCAACCGCCGAGGTTGCCGCTGGAGGCGCTGCGCCAGTTGTGGGTGGCAAAACGCGTGCCTGCCTCGCCGATGAGGCGGGCGACTTCTACGATCATTTCGGCTTTTACGCCACTTTCCTGCTCGGCAAATTCGGGGGTATATTCGGCGTAGACCTCGCGCATGGCTTCGATAAAGTTTTCGAAAGTGCAGGCGCGGTCGGGGTAAACCGTAGTGAGATATTGTTGCCAGTTCACCCAGTCGTGCAGGTATTCGCGGTTGTATAGGCCCTCGTCGAGGATCACCTTGGCCATCGCCAGCAGCACAGCGGCTTCGGTGCCGGGGTAGGAGGGCATCCAGTAGTCCGACAAGCTGGCGGTATTGCTTAGCCGCGGGTCGAGGGTGGCCAGTTTGGCGCCCTTCATTTTGCCTTCGATGATGCGCTGGGCGTGGGGGTTGAAATAGTGACCGCTTTCGAGGTGGGCGCTCACCAGCAGGATGAATTTGGCGTTGGCGTGGTCGGGACTGGGGCGGTCGTGGCCGTACCACACGGCATAACCGAAGCGGGCGCCCGAAGAGCACACGTTGGTGTGGCTGTTGTGGCCGTCCACGTTCCAGGCTTGCAGCACACGGTCCATGTAGCCTTCGTGGCCGGGACGGCCTACGTGGTAGGCTACTTCGTTGTTGCGCCCTTCCTTGATGGCTTTATTAATGCGGCCTGCGATATCGTTGAGGGCTTCTTCCCAGCTTACGCGCTCCCACTCGCCGGAGCCGCGGGGGCCTTTGCGTTTCAGCGGGTATAGTATGCGGTCGGTATCGTTGAGTTGGTTGACAGTGGCAGGCCCCTTGGCGCAGTTGCGTCCCCGGCTCGCGGGGTGATAGGGGTTGCCCTCGAATTTGCGCACCCGGTTGGTGCTTTTATCTACATAAGCCAACATGCCGCAGGCGCTCTCGCAGTTGAAGCAAGTAGTAGGCACTATGGTGTAATGCTTTTTCTCGTGGCGGGGCCAGGCCGTGGCTTCGTATTCCGTCCAGTCGTCCCATTGCTCCGGTGGTGGGAATTTGGTAAGATCGCCCGGCTCGGTCAGCCTCGGCAAATCGATTTCTTCCTGATGCAGGTTGGGAATGATGCGCAGTTGCTCGGCGATGCGCTCTATCAGGGAGGGCTTTCTTTTGTTCATAATTCATCCATTGAGTAGCGGATATAAATTTATGAACATTTCTTCATATATTCAAATAATTGTTGTGGGTTGTTATCGGTTATCGGTTGTGGGTTTTAGGTTAAACTTGAAACCCACAAACCACAAACGACAACCCACAACCTCCCTCACGCCTTCCCCGAAAGAATCCGATTCCAGTACATCCAGGGCAGCACGTATTTCTTCAGCAGCCACATCGAAAAGCGTTCTTTGCCTTGGTCGAAGGGGAAAGTTTCCATCACCTTGTTGTCGTAGCCGAATTCGGCGAGCACGAGTTTGCCGTAGCCGGTAACCAGTGGGCAGGAGCCGTAACCTGAGTAGCTGCCTTCCAGCTTTTGGCTTTTCATATGTGCCAGCAGGTTTTTTACTAGTACGGGCGCTTGTTTGCGTACTGCGGCGCCGGTTTTGGCGTTGGGCGTATTGGTAGCGTCGCCCAGAGCGAAAATATTGGGATAGTGCGTGTGTTGCAGCGTATTCTTATCCACGTCGATCCAGCCGAGTGGGTTGCCGGGCATAGCCAGCGGACTGTTTTTGATGAAGTCGGGGGCGCTTTGCGGGGGTACTACGTGAATCATCTCGAAGGTCACTTCTACGCGTGACTTATTGCCGTCGGGGGCGGTAACTTCAAACCATGCCAGTTTTTTCTCGCCGTCGATCTCTACGAGTTCGTGATAAAAGTGGGTTTTGATACCGTAACGGTCAACTACTTTTTGGAGCGTAGCAGCGTATTTGGGCACACCAAAAATAATTGTACCGGCGCTGTACAGGTGGATATTGGACTTATCCAGCAATCCTTTCCTACGCAGATAGTCAGCGGCGAGATACATGATTTTTTGCGGGGCGCCGCCGCATTTTATCGGTGTGCCGGGGCTGGTAAAAATAGCATTGCCGCCTTTCAGATTTTTCAAACATTCAAAAGTGTAAGGAGCGTATTGGAACAAATAATTGCTCGTCACG
>JAEUUQ010000616.1 GCA_016787505.1 Saprospiraceae bacterium
ACAGTCGTACAGTCGTACAGTCGTACAGTCGTACAGTCGTACAGTCTAACTTTTCTCCACTGCATGCCCCCCGAAGCCATGCCGCAGGGCGGCCACCACCTTCCCCGAAAAAGTATCTTCCATCTGCGAGCGGTAGCGCATAAACAGCGACAGAGCGATAACCGGCGTGGGTACGCCGAGGTCGAGCGCCGTTTCCACCGTCCATTTGCCTTCTCCGGATGAATGCATCACCCCTTTGATCGAAGACAAATCCGGGTCGGCGGCAAACGCGGATTCGGCGAGTTCCATAAGCCAACCCCGGATCACGGAGCCGTGGTTCCAAACTTTTGCAATATTTTGATAATCAATATTATATTCGCTTTTTTGCAACACTTCAAAACCTTCGGCCATCGCTTGCATCATGCCGTATTCGATGCCGTTGTGCACCATTTTTACAAAATGTCCACTGCCAGGACCTCCGGTGTACACATAACCATCGGGCTGGGCTAAGGCCCTGAAAACATGTTCCCAGCGCTCAAATACGGCTTTTTCCCCGCCGGTCATCAGACAGGCGCCGTGGCGGGCGCCGCTCACTCCCCCACTGGTGCCGCAGTCGAGGAAATGGATGCCCAACTCACGGAGTTCGTGGTAGTGTGTCACGCTGTCTTTGTACATCGAATTACCTCCGTCAATGACCGTATCGCCGGGGCTCAACAAAGCCGCGAGTTGCTCCAGTGTTTGGGCTACGGCTTCGCCGGCAGGGATCATCAGCCAGATCAGCCTTGGCGAGGGAAGGCGCTGAACGAGTGCTCCCAGAGAATCAGTTGTATGGATGCCTTCCTGGGCAGACTTAGCGCGCAGCCCGGCATCGATATCGTAGCCGGTCACCAAAAATTCTTTATCGCGCAGGTTGAGGGCAATGGCGAGGCCCATTTTGCCCATACCCACAACTCCTATGTGTTGAGATGATTGCATATAGAAATTTATAGTAACTGTTTAGTAGGGTTGAGTAGGGTTGAGTGCATTCGGCAGTTTAGCTAAACCCAATCGCTAAACCCTAACGCTAAACCCTCCTAAACAGTTACAATTAAATGAACTGGTCCAGTAGTAAACAACCGAGTAGTCCCATCACAGAGACTATCGTTTCCATCACCGTCCATGATTTGAGTGTTTGTACGATGCTGAGATTAAAATATTCTTTAAACAACCAAAAACCGGTATCATTTACCTGCGAGCAGGTCAAGCTGCCGGCGCCGGTGGCCAATACCAACAACTCCGGACTGGCGTGGCCGCCGGTGGCCAAGGGGGCGGCGATACCCGCCGCAGTCAGGGCGGCTACCGTGGCTGAACCCAGCGCGATGCGCAGGGCTGCGGCTATGCTCCAGGCAAGCAGCAGGGGCGACATATTACTGGCGTTAAACAATTTGACCAGGTAATCGCCCGCCTGGCTGTCTACCAATACCTGCTTGAAAGCTCCTCCCCCGCCAATGATCAGCAGGATCATGGCAACTGGTTTGACGGCATGGGCGAAGCCATCCATGATGTCGCTCCATTTGCGGCCCAGGCCCATACCAAGCGTGTACGCCCCCAACAATAAGGCTAGCAAAAGCGCAATAACCGGGTCGCCTATAAATGATAATATACTCCTTACCGGGTCGCCTTCTGGCAGGGTCAATTTAGCGACAGCCGCGCAGGCCATCAGCAAAACCGGCGTCAATGCCGTAAAAACGGCTATAGAAAAGCCGGGTACCCGGTGGGGGTTATCGGGCTCAGCCTGCATGAGCCCCTCCGGCAGCGGCGTCCAGCTATTTTTAAACGTACTGCCAAAAAGCCAACCGGCTACCAAAATGGCCGGAAACGCTATTAAGAGCCCATATAACAGCGTCAGCGTGATATCGGCCTGATAGGCCACTGCCACTGCCGTAGGCGCCGGGTGGGGCGGCAAAAAGCCATGCGTAACAGACAAGGCCGCAATCATAGGTATGCCCACATACAACAGCGGCAAACGCGTAGACACCGTAACGGCAAAAATCAGTGGAATGACAATCAGAAACCCCACCGTGTAAAATAGCGGAATGCCAATGATAAAACCGGTGAGCATCAAAGCCCAGGGCACCCGGCGGGGGCCAAAAATCTCAACCAACCTGGAAGTAATCACCCTGGCTGCTCCGCTTTCTGCGATCAGCGCGCCGAGCATCGCGCCAAAACCCAGCATCAGCGCCAGTTCGCCCAGGGTATCCCCCACTCCTTTTTTGATGGATCCTACTACCTGGCCTATGGGCATGCCTTCTGCTATGCCCACTCCCACCGCTACGATGATTAACGCAATAAACGCATTAAACCGCAGCCCGATGACTAGCACGAGTAACAACGCAATACCCAATGCAATAATAATTAATGGCATGGTTTACAGGTATTTGTATTTTTTTAATAATTGTTTAAAATGAATGAACGAATCGCGGTAGACCTCTTGATTAAAGGTATTTGGATAATATACGATTGAATCCTGTTCTACCGGCGTTAATTCGTAGCCGGTTACCGCTTTTCGGGCCAATGTAGCGGCGCCCCAGGCGGAAAGCTCTTCTGTATGGCTAAGACAAACCTTGGCGCCAAAAATATCGGCGGCCAACTGCATAAAAAAGGGCGACGCGGCCATACCGCCGCTCATCACAATACGGGAAAAGGCGGGGTTGTCGCCGGAATTTTGCATTTCCTCGAAAATGAGTTGTAAATTAAATAAAACTCCCTCCAGGACAGCGCGCAACAGGTGGGCCGGCAAGTGACGGTGCGTTAGCCCCGAAAAAGCAGCCTGTGCCGAGGCATTCCACAAAGGCGCCCGCTCCCCCATCAGATAAGGCAGAAAAAGCAGTCCCTCGCTGCCTGCGGGCGCTTGAGCGGCGAGATCGAAGCGCTTTTGGTAATTGGTGCGCCCCACGCCGAAGAGGCTGTTGTTGAGCCATTCCCAGGCATTGCCGCCGTTGTTGGAGGCGCCGCCGAATACGTATTGCCCTTGCGAGAGTATGTAGCAAAATAGCCGGCCATGCGGGTTGATCGCGGGCGCCGGTGCATTGCTGCGCAACGCAGCGCTGGTGCCCACTGTCATCACGGCTTGTCCTGGTCCGGTGATACCAGCCCCCAGGTTGGCCAGGCAGCCGTCGCTGGCCCCTATCACGATTGGAATGCCGGCAAGGGTTTTGTGGGTTGAGGCGAGAATGGTTTCGGGCGAAACCGGCTGGGAAAGCTGCTCGCAATGGATTTGGGCATATTTCAGGGCCTCTTCACACCAATGTATTTGATGAATATCAAACAAACCAGTGGCAGAAGCGATGGAGTAATCGACCAGCCAGGCGCCTGTAAGCCGGAAAACAAGGTATTCCTTCAGCGAAACCCATCGCGCCGCTCGCTTACACAGCTCGGGATTATGGGTGTGCCACCAGCGCAATTTGCAGAGCGGAGACATCGGGTGGATGGGCGTTCCGGTGCGCTCATACAACTGTTTGCCTAAGCTTTTTCTATTCAGTTTACCGGCTTCTTCTACACTGCGGTTATCCGACCACAGCAGCGCACCGGTAAGCGGCTTTCCAATGGCGTCTACTGCGAAAATGCTGTGCATAGCGCCGCTGAGGCCGATACCGCTTATGGGCGTTTGCAAGGTGCGGATCAAGGCGAGCAGACAACTGAGCGTTTTGCGAAAAACCTGCTCCGCGTCTTGTTCCACATAATCCGGCCGGGGCGAAAACGTGGGATAATACCCTCGTTTAATAGCCACCGTCTGCCCATGTTCGTCAAAAGCGATGGCTTTTACTGCAGTAGTCCCCACATCAAGGCCGATATATATTGCCGGCATCAAGCTTTTTTTTGAAGTGAAGATAGAATTTCTATATTTGAAACATAAATCTATCTACACATGCCATCTTTTGCAAAATCGCTTCAACATGGTATCGCTAAGCTACTGTGGTTCTTATGTATAGCGTTCCTGGCTTACAGCTCCTACAGTTGCTCAAAAGTAAAGCCAAGAATATTGGTTTTTTCCAAAACGGCTGGATACCGCCACGCTTCAATCCCGGCAGGCAGAGAGGCCATCGCTGAATTGAGCACTCAATACAAATTCAGCGTAGACTTCACTGAAGACGCCGCCTACTTTTCGGAAGACAGTCTCAAACGGTATAGCGCGGTTATCTTTCTAAACACCACAGGCGATGTGCTCGACCACAGGCAGCAGGCTGATTTTGAGCGATTTATTCAGGCAGGTGGAGGTTACGTGGGCATCCACTCGGCCAGTGACACCGAATACGACTGGCCCTGGTACGGGAAACTTTGCGGCGCTTATTTCGACAGCCACCCGAAAATTCAGGAAGCCGACCTACAAGTAGTCGATCACCAGCACCCTGCTACTGATTCGCTTCCCGACCTCTGGAAAAGGACCGACGAGTGGTACAACCTGCGCGATATTAAACAGGATTTGAAGGTGCTCGTTAAAATAGATGAAAAAAGCTACGAAGGCGGCAAAAACGACGATACGCACCCCATGTCCTGGTATCACGAATACGATGGCGGCCGCGCTTTTTATACCGCCATGGGGCATACCTCGGAAAGCTACAAGGAACCCCTCTACCTCAAGCATTTATGGGGGGGCATTCAATACGCCATGGGGAAAAAAGTAAAACTGGACTACAAAAAAGCCCACACGCTCCGGGTACCCGAGGATAACCGGTTTTCTAAAGTTGTATTAGACGATAACCTCAATGAGCCGATGGAGATGGATTTCCTGCCCGACGGCAATATCCTGTTTATCGAACGCCGGGGCGCCATGAAGGTATACGACACCAAAACGCAGCAAACCCGGCAAGTCGCCGAACTCGACGTATTTACCGAGTTGGAAGACGGTCTGCTCGGACTCGCCCTCGACCCCGATTACAAGGTCAACCACTGGATTTATCTCTTTTATTCACCGGTAGGCACTGAACACAAGCAGCATGTATCGCGGTTTGAATATTTTAATGGTAAATTAAATCTGGATTCTGAAAAAGTAGTGTTGGTTATCCCCAACCAGCGCGACGAGTGCTGCCATTCGGCGGGATGCCTTGAATTCGGACCCGACGGGCTGCTGTATATTTCGGTGGGCGATAATACCAACCCATTTGCTTCTGCGGGGTATGCCCCCATCGACGAAAGTCCGGGGCGCTCGCCCTGGGATGCCCAGAAATCCTCTGGCAATGCCAACGATTTCAGGGGTAAAATTCTGCGCATCAAACCCAAATCAGACGGAACTTATACCATCCCCGACGGCAACCTCTTTCCGAAAGACGGCTCCAGAGGAAAACCCGAGATATTCGTAATGGGCAACCGCAACCCCTATCGCATATCAATCGACCCCAAGACGAACTACCTGTATTGGGGCGAAGTGGGCCCCGACGCGGGCGAAGATGGCGAAAACCGCGGCCCTCGCGGCTACGACGAAGTCAACCAGGCCAAAACGGCCGGATTTTTCGGATGGCCTTATTTCATCGGCGACAACAAGCCGTATTTCGATTACAATTTTGCTTTAAAAAAGTCGGGGCAACTATTTGATCCTCAGCATCCCATAAATAATTCGCCCAATAATACAGGTATACAGGATCTTCCTCCCGCCCAGCCGGCGATGGTGTGGTATCCTTACGGCGATTCGCCCGATTTTCCACATACCGGCAGAGGCGGCAGAAATGCCATGGCCGGGCCGGTATATTACTCCGATATGTTTGCCGATTCGGAAACCCGCCTGCCGGATTATTACGACGGCAAATTCTTCATGTACGACTGGATGCGCAACTGGATTTTGGCAGTCACTTTCGATGAAAAAGGCAAATACGAAAAGCTGGAGCCCTTTTTATCCCATCTGAAATTTGACAAAATAATCGACATGGTGCTGAGTCCCGACGGCGAATTGTACATGCTCGAATACGGCACCACCTGGTTTGCCCACAACCCCGATGCCCGGCTCATCAAAATCGAATACGAAAGCGGCAACCGCAAGCCACAGGCCGCCATTAACGCCGACAAAACCGCCGGCGCCGTACCGCTGACCGTACAGGTAAGCGCCGACTCTTCCCTCGATTTCGACGGAGACGCCATCACCTACAACTGGTCGACCAGCGAAAAAGCCGAAACCGGCATTACCAGCGCACAGACTTCATTTACGTTTACCACCCCGGGCGACCACTTCATAACCCTAACCGTCACCGACAAAGAAGGAAAACAGGGTACAGCCAAACTCAAAGTCATAGCCGGCAACGAACCGCCCGCCGTTAAAATAGATGTAGCGGGCAATAGCATGTTTTACTGGGACAACTCCTCAATCGATTACGAAGTAAAAGTGAACGACGCCGAAGACGGCAGTCTGGCCGGTAAGTCCATCTCGCCCAAAAGCGTGCGGTTTACCATCGACTACCTGGAAAATAGCGAAGACCTCACCCTCATCGCCCAGGGGCACATGCAAGACCCCCTGCCCGCCAACCTGGCCAACGGCAGAGCGCTGATGAACGAAAGCGACTGCAAAGCCTGCCACGTCGTCGACAACAAATCGGTGGGACCCAGCTACATTGATATTTCCAAGCGGTACGAAAAAGACCCCAAAGCCGTCTCAAAACTGGGTAAAAAAATCATCAAAGGCGGCGGGGGCAACTGGGGCGAAACCGCCATGGCGGCGCATCCGCAATTCAAAAAAGCGGAAGCGGAATCTATCGCAGCGTACATTCTGTCGCTGGGCAAACCCGTGGAATTCCCGCCGGGGCCGCCGCTGAAAAGCAAATACGTTTTTCCAACCAAACCGCAGACTACCGGCGTGTACGTCTTCATGGCCTCTTACCAGGACAAAGGCGGCAAGGACGCTTCGCCGGCAGGCGGAAGGGATATGGTCAAACTGGCGTATCCTTCCTTCCAGGCAGAAGATTACGAAGAAGCAAGCATGGGCATTTTACACTCCGAAATGGAAGATTTCCAGGGCGGCGCGCTAAAGGGCATCATTTTCACACCGGGCGTGGTGCATATTGGTTTTAATGAAATAGACCTCACGGGGGTACGACGCTTACAAATTAGCGCAGTAGCCAATAAAAAAAATATGACGGGCGGATTGCTTGAAATCCACGCCGATGCGGTAGATGGCGCCTTGCTGGGGACAGTAGAGGTACGTGCAGAGCAGGAAGGAAACATTCCCAAAGAGATTTGGTGTTCAATCAAGCCCATCAACGGGAAACACAAACTGTTTCTGGTTAACAGGCAGGCGAACAAGGGCGCTGACCAAGCATTTTTCGTAGATCGGCTTTATTTATCCAACCAGGCAACCGAGCAATGAGTCAAAGGTTTGGCCAAACAACATAAAATCCCCAATTTTGCGGGCGGAAAGAAAAGCCTAACCAAAAACGCCCTGCATGCCGCAAAAA
>JAEUUQ010000003.1 GCA_016787505.1 Saprospiraceae bacterium
CGTAGGGTTTGTGGCGCCGGCCATGCTGATTTTTTACGGCCTGGCCCTGGTCAACGCCAGCAAGTATACCCTGCCCGATGTGCGGCTGCTAGGCTTAAGCGAAATTGCACTGGGGCTCATTGCGCTGTTCCGCATCGGCAATGGATTGGAGTGCTGGGCCGCGGGATTCGGACTACTACACATCATTTACGGCGCTATGATGTATTACAAGTACGAACGAAATGTGACCCGGTCATGAAGCACATTTCTACCCAACTCAACAAGGCTTTTGACCACCGCATCAGGCTCGGGCTGATGTCGGTGTTGATGGTCAACGATTGGGTTGATTTTAATACGCTCAAAGAGCTACTCGATGCAACCGACGGCAACCTGGCCAGCCATATCAAAGCGCTGGAAGCAGAAAACTATATTGAGGTGAAAAAACAATTTATAGGCCGGAGGCCCAATACCTCGTATGCTGCTACGGAATTGGGCAAAAAAGCCTTTAATGACCACCTGGATGCATTGGAACAGTTGCTGAAGCAACGCGATTAAATTTTTTTATCTGTAAACTTTGAAATTCAAAGTGCTTTATGAAAAGAGAAATCGGATTTTTCGTGGTTGTCCTGGCCGGAGCGGCTTTATATGCCTGGATTTTTTGGCATGAGTCGTTGGGGATCAACGCCCTGCTATCCGCCGTTTTTATTCTTGCCGCGATGGGCAAGTTGCACCCCGGCATATTTAAAGAAAACATGGCGCGTTGGGCGGCTGTTGGCCTGCTATTTTCATCGCTTATGGTGATTGTCAACAACAGCCTGATCGCCAAAGGTTTGCATGTTGTCACATTGGCACTTTGCATCGGCGTAGCGCAGGCGCCGTTATTGCGATTTGCCTGGTTTAGCGGCTTGTTGGCCTTGCACGGCGTAATAAGGGCGCCCTTAGCCATGGTCTTTGAGCTTTTCCGGGGCAGAAAAAATAGCTTGAAATGGCGCACATTGAGAAACCTGGTCTTAATAACGGTGATTCCCACCTTTGCCGTATTGTTTTTTTTCTGGTTGTATTATTTTTCCAATAGCGCCTTTGCCGCGCTGGCCGACAAGGTGCTGAAGTCGGTGGAGTATTGGCCGATTTGGCAGTGGCCGCTTGGGCGTTTGTTTTTGGCTTTGCTGGGCGCTTCTATCGTATATGCCATAGGCCGAGATAACCCGCTGGCGGAAAAAGTAGAAAACTGGGATGAAAACCAACAGGAAGACCTGGAGCGCAAGCGCAAAACAGAACGGATGCAGCACAATATGATATTCGGGCTGGTTAGTTCGGTTTTAAACGCGGTGCTTCAAGTATTTTGGGGGCGTGGCGCCATGGTATTAAAACAGGGCTATAGGGTCTCGTTTTTTACGCTTATTGCGCTTAATCTGTTGTTATTGATCGTCAATCTCACCGATGTAGCTACCGTTTGGTGGGGTATCGTGCCTGAAACGCCCTACGAACTGAGCCAGTTTGTGCACACGGGCACCTACCTGTTGATTTTTTCCATCCTGGTGGCGTCTTTTTTTGTAGTGGTTATTTTTTGGAACAACCTGAATTTTTTTCCGCACAACGGCCCCTTGAAAACAGCAGCGATGATCTGGCTGGCACAAAACATACTATTGGCGCTATCGGTAGGCGCCCGCAATTACCACTATATTGCCGGTTACGGACTAGCCTATAAGCGCATCGGTGTGCTGGTTTTTCTGCTGCTCACGGTTATCGGGCTGATCAGCTTATACTTGAAAGTACGCGACCGCAAGTCGATGTTTTACCTCTTGCTTACCAACACCTGGGCCTGGTACATTGTGTGGATGTTGTGCGCCACGCTCAACTGGGATGTGCTCATCACGCGCTACAACCTGCGCTATACCCGCGAGCATTTAGACCTGCCTTATTTAATCAATGACCTATCCGACAAAAACCTGTACGTGTTGTATCAGGAACAGGCATTGATCCCTGCCAACTCCTACGAGGCCCAACAACTCGACAACAAGCGCAAGCGTTTCGAAGATCGACAGGCTTCGACTACCTGGCTATCGTGGAATTGGGCCGATGAGGTGAATAGGCGGGGGGTGGGAGCTAGTGGCGATTAATCGATTTTTGATAAAATTATTTCGACTAGTTGCTTGAAGTCTTTTTTTGCACTTAACACAGCCTGATAGTGTGCACCGATTGCGCCATCAGCAGGTTTGAGTAAAAAAATAGGCTTCCTTACTTCCATAGCCATGGGAATCAAGCTATGGTAATGCTTTAAAAGAGCCAAGCAATATTCATCATTTTCAATGTTTTTATTCGGTGTAGCAGGTATTTTCAATACAAATTCTTCGAAGATAGCAGGTATCCGGTTAGCCCATTTCAGGTATGACAATACAGGCCTGCGTTCTTTAATACCGTGCTGCATTACGATATAACCAATAGGTTTAATATCGCCGTGGGGAAGAACAAGGTCAGGCGTTTTATTCCTGCTGTATCTTTCAGACCACTCTGTTTTCCAGGTAATCAAGCGGTCACCCAAGTTTTTTAGCCCTTGCAGTGAAAATAAATCGGCAGCCATCGGCACAACCACATAATCGGCAGATATTATGGTAGCACGGTTAAGCGCCCCAAAATTTGGCCCTACGTCAATAATACAATACTCGGCGCCAAATTTTTCGGCCTGAATTTGAATAATCCTGTAAAATGAAGAAATAATGCGAAATGCAGCTTCATCTTGATCTACACATTTACTCCAATTTGCGCTGAGTTTATCTTCGAACAAAGAAAGCTCAAGGTCACCGGCAAGCAAGCCTATATACGCAGATATTTGGTGTACCTTTACCTCCGCAATATCTCCTACCCCCCTATCAAGCGGTTTAATACCTGAAATTAATGTTTCTCTATTGAAATCCTGAGCATAAATACGCTCTAATTCTTCGTCGGGAAGAAACATAGCCGTTAAATTGGATTGTGGGTCTAAATCAACAGCCAAGCACTTTGTACCCATTTCAGCCATCATGTGGGTGAAATGATATACCAATGTAGTTTTGCCTACACCACCTTTGTTGTTAAAAAAAATAATCGTCTTCATCTCTTTTTAAATATTTTAACCAGAAATGAAGTAGGTTGATCTTTGATAAACTCTGGACTAGGGTTTCCATTTTTTTTCAGTGCTGCAATAGCTGCTTTTACGCCTACATTGAAGGCATTAATGAAACCTAAATTTTTTGCAGCTTCTGCGAGAGCGGGGTTGCGATAATCATTCTCATTTGGAAAATTTTCCGGCCTTGCTTTTCCATATAGTCCGCCTGCATTCGATATTTCGATGCGATCAACAAATTCATAAAATTTAACTGGCGCATTCGATTGGTAATCTTTGTGGATTACGGCATTAAATAATAATTCCCTGACTGCACGTAAGGGATAATTGGCTACATAATCTCCTCCTAATTCCGGCAATACTATTTTTACAATATTGGCTTGGATAAATAGGTCCATTTGACCAAATTGAGTAGCCAAATCGCCTTCAAACCGATACTCATAGTCAAAATCGCTTGCTTCATCCTCTCCGGTAAAACGAACATATTGCACATAAGCGCCCGATACAAAATAGCGTGGATTAACGCCGAATACTAAAATACCTGCATAGGTAGGGCAGTCTTCTTTAAGATCGAAAAATTTTAATGATGCCAATTGTTGCTTTAATTCCCTGTTATTTTCAGCCAGGGTTTCACTATCTACTGCTGCCGGCAAATACCTGGTTTTGAAAAGTTCGATACTTATATCGCTTAACGTGCTACCCTTACATGGAAAGCTGTCAAAAGTCCTTGCAAATGCAGATCTTTTCTCGCTTAATATACGCTCTTCCGCTTCGTTGGCGATTCCTTTTCTGGGGCCGATCCGAACACATACTTTGCCCTTATACCTCACAGGCGGTAAAAAATGGGGCTGTACTTCTACTACGGCTACATCTCCATCGTCATATTTGAAAATGGCTGTAGATAATGCCGGTGGCGGTACAATCCTTCCATCGTTGCGAAAATCAATTATAGTCTGTATTGTTTTTTCATCGATAGCAAGCCCGGCTTTTGAACCGTCATCATATACGCACAACAAAAGGTATCCAGGCTGGTTATGGTTGGGAAGATCATTGGCAAAAGAACAAATTGCCTCTCCAAACTTCTCAGAATCATTTAGAGAAATTGTTTTTTCAATACGATTCTGCTCCATCCTGGGCAAGATATTGTCCAATTCTTCTTTTGAAATCATTCGCTAATTTACGTTTTCTTTCAATGTGTCGCCGCTTTTTGAAGAAACATCGCAACTTTATTGTTTATAAATCCGGCCCTCATAAGGATGCAACGAAAGAGTAGTCGATTGCTCATCGGCGGGGGCGTAATTGCCGAATACCCATTGCCCGGTTTGGATGCCTTTGGGCAAGGTGTACGACAGCGGCTCGCTGCCGAAGTGCAACACTACCAGGTACCGCGCCTCGCCTAGCGTACGCGTAAAGGCGAATACCTGCGTATGGGCGGGGTCGACATCGGCGAAATCGCCGTAGATCAGCGCCGGCGTCTGCTTGCGCAGGGCGAGCAGCTTGCGGTAATAGTGGTACACCGAATGCGGATCGGCAATAGCCCGTTTAGCATTGATGGTTTTGAAATTGGGATTCACCACAAACCAGGTTTTTCCCGCCGGGCTAAAGCCGGCGTTGGGGGCATCTTCCCATTGCATGCAGGTGCGCGAGTGATCGCGGGTGGTGTGCAGCATATG
>JAEUUQ010000018.1 GCA_016787505.1 Saprospiraceae bacterium
TTCCTGTTCGCTGAGCTGCGGCTTGCTTTGCGGCGGCATGTGTTCTTTATGATCTAACGGCAGTTCTAATCGCTTGAGCAATAAGCTAGCCTGCCAATTGGCCGGATCTACCGGATCGCCGTTTTTTCCGCCTTTGCGCAAAGCAGCATAACTGGTTAATTGCAATCCGCCTTTCTTTTTGGCTTCGCTATGACACGATACGCAGCGCTTTTGCATAATGGGTTGTACCAACTGGGCGTATATAAGCGGATCATCGGCAAGGTCTGTAAATGTTTTATCTGCGCGAGGATAAGCCAGAAATTCTCTCCCATGCGTCAGCGCGCCGCCCCAATGCCCGGTTATGATTACGGCCAGAGATAATACGATTGCACATATTCGTTGTAACGATTTTTGTTTTAAAAAATAACTCCAACCTGCATAAACCCCTACGCACAAAAATGCGGTAAAAGCCCCGGCCCACTTGTGCTGCGCCAGAAGACTCCCGCCATCTTTATCTTGCAATGACAAAAATAAACCACTTAATGCGGTTGCTAGTGCGATAAGGGCTACCACGCCAATCCATTCCAGTTTAACAAGCTCTGCTTTCCACCAGATGATCACAGCCAGCAACAAAACTAAAACGATAGGAAAATGCAACAACAAAATATGCCAGCGCCCCGCCCATTGCAAGAGCACGGGCAAATCGAGGTAGTCTGCTGCCGCCAGGCAAAAGGCCAGCAGAACGGAAAATGCAATGAGGGTGTAGTGTATCGTTTTGGTTATCATCGTTATCCCAGTTAGCGGTCCCAGTTAGCGGTCAGACCGTTTACCTCGGTCTGACCGTTGCTAACGGTCAGACCGCTACCCCCCGTACCCCCCGCTACCCCACCAGCCCCGGCACCACCTGCCCGGCCACATCAGTGAGCCGGAAGCGCCTGCCCTGGTATTTGTAGATCAACTGCTCGTGGTCGAGGCCCATGAGGTGGAGCAAGGTAGCATGGAAATCGTGGATATGCACCGGATCGCGGGTAATATTGTAGCCGAAGTCGTCGGTTTCGCCGTACACCTGGCCGGTTTTCACGCCGCCGCCTGCCATCCAGATGCTAAAGCAGCGCGGATGGTGGTCGCGACCGTAGTTATCCGGCTGAAAAGGCCCCTGGCAATAGGAGGTACGTCCGAATTCACCCCCCCAAATCACGAGGGTATCATCCAGCATGCCGCGCTGTTTGAGGTCGAGGATGAGGGCCGCGGAGGCCTGGTCGACATCTTTGGCTTGCAACGACATCTCGTTGGGCAGGTTGCCGTGCTGGTCCCAACCCTGATGATACAATTGTATAAACCGCACACCTCGCTCCGCCAGTCGGCGCGCCAGCAGGGCATTGGCGGCAAAGGTACCCGGTACCATGCATTCGGGGCCGTACATCTTGACGATATGCTCGGGTTCGTTGCCCAGGTCGACCACTTCGGGCACCGACATCTGCATGCGGTAGGCCATCTCGTATTGGGCTACCCGCGATTGAATCTCTTCGTCGCCGCTCTGTTCATAGTTCATTTCGTTGAGGGCGTTGAGGTGGTCGAGCCACTCGCGGCGGTGTTCGCGGTCGAGACCGTCGGAGTCTTTGAGGTATAATACGGGGTCTTTGCCCGAGCGCAACAATACGCCCTGGTGTTTGGAGTCGAGAAAACCGCTCGACCACAATTTGGCGTAGAGGCCCTGGCTGTTGCCTTTACCTCGTGACGTAAGCACCACAAATGAAGGCAGGTTTTGGTTTTCACTGCCCAACCCGTAGCTCAGCCAGGAGCCCATACTGGGGCGGCCCGACTGCTGGTGGCCGGTCTGGAAAAAGGTGATGGCCGGGTCGTGGTTGATGGCTTCGGTGAACATACTCCTGACGATGCACAATTCGTCGGCGATCTGCCCGGTATACGGGAAATAATCGCTCACCCAGGCCCCCGACTGCCCGTATTGTTTGAAATCGACCAGCGAGCCCACCAGCGGAAATTTGTCCTGATTGGCGGTCATACCCGTCAGGCGTTGCCCCATGCGGATTGACGCCGGCAGGTCTTCGCCCATTCTGCGCCGTAGTTCGGGTTTGTAGTCAAAGCTCTCTAACTGCGATGGCGCCCCCGACTGGAACAAATAGATGATGCGCTTGGCTTTGGGCACAAAATGGGGGATGCCGGCCTGCAACGCCCCCTCTCCCATACCTCTGCCCCGAAACAGGTCGGGCGTAAGCAATGAACCCAGTGCCAGGGCGCCAATGCCCACGCTCAGTTTGGAAAAAAACACCCGCCGGTTGAAACGGAGGCGGGCTTGTTGTTCGGGAGTGAAGGGCTGCATGATTAGAGATTCTGCTTGTCGATCAAAAATATGATTGACGCTTTGTGAAAATTGCGTACTCAATATAGTTACTCAAAGGAATAACTTGGAAAGGAAAGGTGACTTTTTTAACGCAGGTACTACTAAAGTAAGGAATAAACAGTATCTGCATTGCTGTCTAAAAAGGGACGATCGTAATAACCAATTGTATTGACAAATCGTTATCTTTATGTTTGATTATGTTAATAAAAATATCACAATGAGTGCAGTCCATTTAAAAGCAGAAATCCACAAGTACCTGGATGCAGTAAAAGACGAAACATTTTTGCGAGCAGTTCACTCAATGCTAAATACATACTTGCAGCACAGCGAGGCGATTGTTGGTTATCGAGCTGATAACCAGCCCATTTCCCAGCACCAACTACTAGTTGAATTGGAAGCGGGAGAAGCCCAAATCGAACAAGGTAAGTATTTGACTATTGAAGAGTTGATGCAAGAAGCTGAACAATGGTAAAAAAACAATATTATGTAGTTGTCTCCATGTTGGCATTCCAGCGGCTTAAAGAAATATCCGATTACCTAAAAACTAATGTATCAGCGGAAACAGCCCGAAAGGTCCGTAATGAATTACTTAATACTGCAAAAGAATTGGAATTTCACCCTGAAAAACACCCGCTACTCCCCGGTACAGTAGATAAAGATCACCCTTATCGCTATGCTAAAAAATGGTCGTACAAAATAATTTTTAGAATCATTGAACCTAAAGACGAAGTATGGGTATTGGATTTCTTTCATACCAAACAGAATCCGGAAAAATTGAAAGACTTGGTTTAATTCCTTCCCTCAACCCTTCACCAAAGCCTCATCCAAATTATATAACAACTGCGCACTCAACATCAGCGCAGCATGCCGGACGGTGTCGATCTTTTTTGTTGGTTGGGGGTATTCTCCTACGGCCAGCAGGCGGGCGGCTTTCTGCGGTGTTGCTTTCAGGCGCTTTTGAGCAGACTCGAAATAAGCGCTCAGTTCTTCCATTTCTTTTTTGCCCGCAGGGCGGAGCAGGATTCGCCTGAACAGTTGCTCCAAGGCGGCGTTATCGTCGCGGTAAGCTACTGCAATTTGCTGTGCCAATACCCGCGAGGCCTCCATCACCTGCACGTCGTTTTGCATAGCCAGCGCTTGCAGAGGCGTATTCGTCTTTTGGCGGCGTACCTCGCAATTGTCGCGCGTGGGGGCGTCAAAAAGGGTCATCACAGGGTGCGGCAGGGTGCGCTTCCAGAAAGTGTACAACGAGCGCCGGTACAAGTCGACGCCGGTGTCCTGCACGTAGGTGGTAAGGATCCCCCTGTTTTCGCCGGCGTTGGTTTCTTCCCACAATCCCGGCGGCTGGTAAGGTTTTACGCTGGGGCCGCCCACTTCGCGGTGCAGCAAGCCACTAGTGGCCAGCACGTAGTCGCGCAGGATTTCGGCGGGCAGGCGGTGGCGGGGACCGTGCGATAAAAGCCGGTTTTCAGGATCTTCGACCTTCGCTTTCTCGCTTATCGCGGAAGATTGCCGATAGGTGGCCGACAACACGATTTTGCGCATCATTTGTTTGATATCCCAGCCCTGATCCATAAAATCCACCGCCAGCCAATCGAGTAACTCGGGGTGGGAAGGCAGGGCGCCCTGGTTGCCGAAATCTTCTACCGTGCGCACCAGTCCCTGGCCGAATAACATGGCCCAGAGCCGGTTCACATACACCCGGGCAGTAAGCGGATTTTCACGGCTCACCAGCCAATTCGACAAACCTAGTCGATTGGCGGGCCAGTCTTTGCTAAAAGGCGCTATGGCAGGAGGCGCCGTGGCTTTTACGGGGCGGTCGGGGTTGTCGTAGTTGCCCCGCTTCAAGACAAACGTGGGCCTGGGCATCGAATCGTTCATTACCATCACGTTCACCGTGCCGGTATCTTGTTTGTTGATAAAGCTCAGAATATTTTTTACATCTGAATCTGAAATAGGCAACGCGGGCGCGTCGGCGTAGTTGCGGGCGGAGGCGGCCTGCACGGCGTCCATCTGGAGGCCTTTTTCGGCTACATTATTAAAAAAAGCGTACACGCCGTAGTAGTCATCCTGGGTAAAGGGGTCGTACTTGTGATCGTGGCATTTGGCGCATTCCAGGGTAATGCCCAGCACCGATTTGCCGAGCGTATTGGCGCGGTCGGCCACGTAAGTCGAGCGGTATTCTTCGTCGATTACGCCGCCTTCCTGGGTGATGGGGTGGTTGCGGTTGAAGCCGGTAGCCAGTATCTGTTCTTTGCTCGCCTTTGGCAGCAAATCGCCCGCGAGTTGCCAGGTGAGGAATTTGTCGTAGGGCAGGTTGGTATTAAAGGCGTGTATCACCCAATCGCGCCAGGGCCACATCGAGCGGTAGCTGTCGTCCTGGTAGCCGTGGCTATCGGCATAGCGGGCGGCGTCGAGCCATTCGAGGGCCATCCGTTCGCCGTAGGCAGAGGAGGCCAGCAGGGAGTCTACGCGTTTTTCGTAGGCGTCGGGCGATGGGTCATTCACAAACGCGTCGACCTGGGCGGGTGTGGGCGGCAATCCGGAGAGGTCGAGGCTAACGCGGCGCAACAAGGTGGCCCGGTCGGCTTCGGGCGCAGGGCCCCAGGCTTTCTGTTCGAGGCGATGCAATACAAAATAATCAATGGGCGACTGCGGCCACTTCTTTTTGCGCACCTTGGGCAATGCCGTTTTTGCCGGCGGCGTAAAGGCCCAATGCGGCTTGTAAGCGGCGCCCTGCCTTATCCATTTTTCTAAAATAGCCTTTTCAAATTCGCTTAAAGCCAGCTTGCTATCGGGCGGGGGCATCACTTCCAGCGGGTCTTCGTGGCGGATGCGGCGTATCAGTTCGCTTTGTTCGGGTTTACCCGGCACGATGGCGTAGGCGCCGGGGTTTTCAGGCAGTTCGGCAAAAGCGCTTTTTGCTACATCAAGGCGCAGCCCCGCCTCGCGCTTATTGGCGTCGGGACCATGGCAGGCAAAGCATTTATCCGCCAATATGGGTTTGACGTGGAAGTTGTAATCTACCTGGTCGGGCAAGGCTCCTTCGCTCTCCTCCCCTGCCCTACCGCCAGGTCGCTGGCAAAAGGTAAGCAACATCAGCAAAGCCGGCAAAAGAAGGCAAATTATCCCCCGATTCGTCATGGTTGGCTTGGTAAATTACGAATGTTTAATTACGAATTACGAATTATGAATGATTGATTATCAATTATTTAATAATTAAAAACATTCGTAATTCGTAATTCGTAATTCGTAATTCGTAATTCGTAATTCGTAATTCGTAATTCGTAATTCGTAATTCGTAATTCGTAATTCGTAATTCGTAATTCGTAATTCGTAATTCGTAATTCGTAATTCGTAATT
>JAEUUQ010000030.1 GCA_016787505.1 Saprospiraceae bacterium
GAACAAGGCCAGCGACACTGCGTAATTAACGTGGTTGCGATAAAAAGGGTGCAATACCTTATGGATGGACTGAAACGTAAAGCCGTCGAGGCCGTGCCTTGTGAATACTACCAACACCGTAAATAACAGGGGGTAAAAAAATGTCCAGAATAACAGGCGAATATCTTTTTCGGTGGTGAGCAGCCAGCCCGCCATAAAATAAAAGACCACTATGTACCACGTTTTTGCCAGCGCAAATTTGAGTGATACCACCCACAGACTTGACGTAAACGTAGTGAGGTATATCCAGCCCATATGAGCCACTAGCAGCAGCGTAATGGGGTGCAACAAAAAGCGGATATCCAGGCGTTTGCCCGGCTGTGCCATATAAACCAGGAAGACAAGCATAAGCCCCACGATGAGCGGCTCGGAGGGCAAATCGGTGCCAAACCCATTGGGCAGGACGATCTCGGTAGAAAGCGGAATAGTCGCTATGAGCAGATAAAAAACCTTCCGGAAATCGACGATAGTAAGATAAACCAGAAGGAAAAATGCCGGCAGTCCCGCCAGGAAATAAAGCTCAGTGGCGATGCCCAGCAATATAGAGCACGCGATGATAGCCCCGTAGGTCCAGAAAAACCATTCGGGCAGGCTGGCAGGTTTGATATGTTGCCAAAAACTATTGAGGGTCGTAGATCTCCCGCCAGTTGACATCTTTATAAGTTTCGAACAGCAAAATGCCGATTATGCAAAACATAAAGGCCACTGCGGTAGCGGCAATTACCAGGATAGAGCGTTTGGGCCTGGATTTAACGATCGGTGTTTGAGCTTCTTCAATTACCATTAATGCCGGTATGTTCGATTCATAGGTGGCCCGGTATTGTTTGAGGCGCTCTTTGTCCTGGCTCAACCCTGAATTGGCCTCCGAATATTGGCGCTCATAGGCCAATACCACAGGCGTACCGTCGTTGAAATGGGTGATTTTTGCTTCGAGGTTTTTTACTTCTTCTTCCATACCGCGCACCTTGGCTTCGAGATTGCGGATCGTATCCCGGTGTACGCGCGGCGACTGGCGCAGCACCTCGAGGCGGGTACGGCTGCCAATCAGCTTGGACTCCGTTTCCGAAAACTGCGCCGTCAGGGTCTCCGATTGGGCAATGATGTTGTAAACCCCGTATTGTTTGCGCAGTTTGGACATCGAGTCGCCCAGTATTTTGAGCTGCTGTTCTTTTACAGCTATCTCGTCTTCAAACGTTTTTATCGACTTGAGCTGGCTGTCTTTGAGCAGTCGCTGGGTGATGGTGTTGATCTTTTCGCGGGCAGCCCTGGTCATGTTGGCAGCCATTTCCCTGTTAACGTCTTCTATTGTCAATTCGATGGCGTCGAGTTTGGTCTTTTTTACATCGTACCTTTTAAAAAATGCCATTTTTACCCGATAGGGCGCCTTGAAATTTGTGCTGTCAATGTCGTAGTGCTTATACAAATCAAACGTATCGACCAGAAAATCGACCAGCTCGCTCGATTCCGCAATAGTGAGCACCCTGTCGATATCCTGTTTATTGCCGTAATATTCGGGCTCCAATTGGCCGTTCCCAAAGATGATCTCCGGTTTGGACTGATCGGGACTGGCCACAATGAATATCGTGGTGGCTTTGTAATAATTGGGCAGCAATAGCGAAATAGCGGCAGTGCCGATGCCTACCGCCGCACATACATAAAAGATAGGCTTTTTCCACCTGAATAAGGTCTGCAATACACCCAGTAAAGTAGTCTCTCTATTCTCCATGTGATTAATTACCCGGTTGATTATAATTGTAAGTCCCGCAAAGGTAGTAAAACCCCGAAAAAAGGAGGATTATTCCTTCCGACTGGCCGATGCTGCCGGCGACAACAGGCGCAAAGTTTCTTTTAAATGCACCAACCTGAATAGCAACGCCCCAAAAGCAATAGCGCATATAGTGACAAAAAATTTAACTACCCACCCGGCTTCCAGGTTGAAAAGGATAAGGAGGGCAACTGTTACCGAAAATCCGGCAAACGCCGGCAAACGGAGCCATGCAGATAGCGGCCATTGAAGAGCGGCCTGCCGAGTGGCAATGATAAGCTGAGCCCCAAAGACGGCGGTTTGGGTGATGAGCATTGCCCAGGCCGCGCCAAGGGCTTTATAGGTGGGAATGAGCAGGATGTTCAATACGATATTCAATACCAGGCTGGCGGCGTATACCTTATTGATGGCCCCCAACCGGCCACTTGCCGTGATGAGCGTGCCGAATACATACCCGCCGCAGGTGGCTATAAAACTCCACATCAGCAACCCCAATATGTCGCCGCTATACGTATTTCCACGGTGGTAGAGCATTTCCATGATTTCCGTGCGGTAGCACCAAACGGAGGCTGCCAGGGCAACCGATACGCTAAAGATGAGTTGAAAACTAAAATTGACCAGTTGCCGAAGCCCCTCGCTATCGCGGTACAATTGCGCAAACATGGGCAGCAATAATCCGGTGAACAGGAACCCGATCATATTAGATGCCTCCAAAAGACGATAAGCCGACGCGTAGATATCTGCCTGGTATTTGCCGTCGGATAACATGCGCTCTATCATTACGCCGTCGAGCCGGTTGTAGGCCGACATGAGAAATACGGCCAACGCAAAAGGATAACTTTGTTTCAAGATCAATACCAACAACGCGGGTTTGAACCGAAAGCGTTTGATCTGAATGCGATCGCGCAATACCAGCCAGCAAAAACCTATTGCAACAGACCAACTCAGCGTTTGCATGAGCACGAATCGCGTGATCGTAAACCCCCGGCCTTGCGAGGGGCCGTATAGCATGATGCCGAGTAATACGATAAGCGCAAGTTTATCAGCCACTGATATCAGGCTGTCGATGCGGTACAAGCCCAATCCGGAAATATTGGAACGCAAAAACTGCAAAAAGGAGTTGAGCATCTGGTTGACCGCAATGAGCGCCAGCAAACCATAGCCGAACCCCCGGTAACCGGCGCCAGCCCCAGCGACCATGACGATAAGAAAAAAAACCAGGCACAGGACCAACTTCAGCAACAGCATATCGGCGAAATACTTGGACAACAAGTGCCGGTATTTCGCTACGTGCTGGTTGTTGTAATACTGAATTCCCAGGTCGTTGACGATCTGGAAAAGAAAAGTGAGGTTGAATAAGGCGAAATATAACCCATAATCACCCCCCGACAAGGTATTCTGAACAGACCGCTCTATGCCGAACAAGTAAAAGGGCTTGATCAGCAAATTGATGAAGATCAGAAAAAGGAGGTTAATGAGAAATTCCCGCTGCATTATTCATAGCGCAGAGATTCAATAGGATCGAGCCTGGCAGCTTTGAGCGCCGGGTATAAGCCCGAAATAAGCCCTACCGCCATACAGGTTATCACGGCAATGGTAATCCACAGCCAGGGGAATAGGAAACTGCCCCCCATCAGCCAGGTAACGATATTGCCCACGAGTACGCCGAGAAAAATACCGACAACTCCCCCCATCTGAGTAATTACTACGGCTTCGGTGAGAAACTGTATGAGTACATTTCGCCGGGTGGCGCCGAGTGCTTTGCAGATGCCGATCTCACGGGTGCGTTCGGTGACCGACACCAGCATGATGTTCATGAGGCCGATAGCGGCGCCGACCAGCGTGATCAGGCCGATGCCGACGGCTGCCAAACGGAAATAGGTGGTATTTTCTTTGATGATACTGATCAGTCCGTCGCTTTTGCTGATCTCAAAGTCGTTGTCTTGCGATGCTTTTAGCCGGCGCACATTGCGCAATACCACTGTGGCATGGCCTATGGCATTATCAATCTGGGTGGCATCATTGACGGAAACCAGGATATTGTAGTTCATGTCCTGCGTGCCGTAGTATTGTTTGCCGGTTTGCAGCGGTATCAAAATGCGGCGGTCTTCGCTCTGGTTCATACTTGAGCCCTTCGACTTAAGTACGCCGACTACCGTGAGTTTGATATTGCCTGCAGCGATTACTTTGCCGAGGGCTTTGTCGGGTTTGTTATTAAAAAGCGTTTTCACGACATCATTGCCGATAATAGCCTTGTTGCCGCCGGCGTGCGATTCTTCCGGAGTAAAATTGCGGCCGTAAACAATATCAAAACCCTTGGCTTCCAGGTAGTTTTCATTCACACCAAAAACGAAAAAATTGGGATTGGTCTTTTCGTTTTTGTATTTGATTTCGGCATCGCCGGAACACATAATGGAAATGGAGGTTTTAGCGGGAAAATTATACCGTTCCTTAAACGCCAGGGCTTGTTTGTACGAAAAAGGATCGGCCTGTTTCGTCGACCTACCGTCTCTGTGGCCGCGCGCGCCGTCGCCTCCTTTCGGGTCTACGTCAAATGTATTAGCGCCCAAATACGACAAGTTGTCGTTGAGCGAATAGATCGCGCTGTCAATAGCGGTGAGGATGCCCACCAGGGCCATAATACCGAAAGCAATGATCAACAACGTGAGGATGGCGCGCAGCCAGTTGGAGCGCACCGAGCGAAATGCGAG
>JAEUUQ010000039.1 GCA_016787505.1 Saprospiraceae bacterium
CGACAATTACAACGAGATCGTGCCCAACCGCGCTATCGCCTACGGCAGGGAAAACGGCGCCTGGGTGCAAAACATGCCTTTTGAACATACCTTCGGCCACGGCGCTATGCTGACCACCGTCGAAGACCTCGAAAAGTGGAATTTGCGCTGGAAAAACCAACTCCTGAGTAAGGAAGTCAACGACCTGCAACGCCAAAAAGGCAAGCTGAACAACGGGAGGGAAGTGAGCTATGCCCGGGGCGTTGTCATCGGCAACGTCAACGGCGTTACCCAGATCAGCCACAGCGGCGCCACGGCAGGCTACCGCGCCTGGTTAGCGTATTATCCCGAAAAAGACTTGTCGGTGGCTCTGCTCAGCAACGACGGCAGTTCCGCTCCCGAACGGCTTGGGGTGCAAGTAGCGGAGGTGTTTTTGGGTAAAAAAGAAATCGAATACCCCGATTTCCCGGAAGTAACCCTAGACGCCGATTCTATGCGCGCCAAAACGGGATTATTTATCAATAAAACCAACTACGACACACTAGACATCGTACTGCGCGATGGCAAATTGTGGATCAGCCCCTGGGGCGCCTTTACGTATATCGGCGACAATAAATTCCAACACGGCGGCCATATCCTGACGTATGCCAACCCCAACCAAATTACCTGGAAATCTCCCGACGGCAGTTCGCAGACTTTCGACAAAACCGCCCCTTATCGCCCCAATCCCACCGAACTGGCCGCCTTTGCCGGCGTCTATATCAGCGAAGAAGCCGATGTGAAAGTCACCCTCGATGTACATAAAGGCCGGCTACGACTATTCCGCGCGCCCAATACGTACTTCCTGCTCACACCGGTATACCCCGATGTGTTCAAAGACGAAGAGGGCAATACGCTGGTATTTACGCGTTTAGGTTACGCTTTTTCTACCGGCCGGGTATTGCATTTGTGGTTTCAAAAGCTGTGAGGGTTCTCTGTTCTCTGTTCTCTGTTCTCTGTTCTCTGTTCTCTGTTCTCTGTTCTCTGTTCTCTGTTCTCTGTTCTCTGTTAAAGTATAACTAGCAAAGATAATGAACGGATAACCGACAACAGAGAACGGACAACGGACAACGGAGAACGGAGAACGGACAACCGACAACGGACAACCGACAACCGACAACCTCTACTCAGATGACGAATCCGACTTCTTCCCCCCCCACACCATATATACAATAACTGCCGGTATGCCGATGAGCATAATCGTAGTGAAAATCATCAGCAAATTTGCCTGGAACCAGTTGACTAGAAACATAATAGGGCGTATTTTGGTGAACCGTTAAAATACGACCTGAAAAACGGCTTTGCACATGATATTCATCAGAAGAATAATTGACAAATATCAATGTCTATATATGAAAAAGCTGACCGCAGTTGCCATGATCCTACGCTGTTACATAGATATCATAGATACCACGTTTAAACGTAGTATTCATAGATTACATAGATTATGTAGTAGGCTCGCCAAGTCGCCAAGTCGTATAGTCGTACAGTCGTACAGTCGCTTGGTCGCCACGGCCGTCCTGGCCCTATCCCTTGCCGTCCCGGTCTGGTCGCAGGCAGGCAAAGGCGCCATAAAGCCCGTCAATTTTGCCGAGGTGCGTTTTGACGATGCTTTCTGGAAACCGCGGATGGACAAAGTCGCTGCCGTCACCGTGCCGGTATGTATCACCTACACCGAAGAAAAAACCGGCCGCATCCGCAATTTCGACAGGGCCGCCGGCAAACTCGAAGGCCCCCACGAGGGCATATTTTATGACGACTCCGACGTCTTCAAAGCGCTCGAAGCGATGGCCTATACCCTCAAAATACAACCCAACGCCGCTATCGAAAAAAAAGCCGACGAATGGATTGATAAAATCGCCGCCGCCCAGCAGGCCGACGGCTATCTCAATACGTACTATACCGTAACCGGCCTGGATAAACGCTGGACCGACATGGGTATGCACGAGATGTACTGCGCCGGCCATCTGATTGAAGCGGCGGTGGCCTATTACAACGCCACCGGTAAACGCAAACTGCTCGACGTGGCCATCCGCTATGCCGACCACCTCGACGCGCTTTTCGGGCCCGGCAAAAAAGACTGGGTGCCCGGCCACCAGGAAATCGAACTGGCTTTGGTCAAACTTTACCATACTACCGCCGATCAACGCTATCTCAGGCTGGCCAACTGGCTGCTCGAAGAACGCGGCAAAGGACTCGGAAAAGGCTACACTTGGGACAACAAAAGCTGGGGCGGCGTCAACTACTGCCAGGATAATGTGCCCGTGAAAGACATCACCGACATCACCGGTCACGCCGTGCGCGCCATGTATATGTACACCGGCATGGCCGATGTGGCCGCCGAATTACCCGGCGCGGGCTATGAAGCCGCCTTGCAACGTGTGTGGGAAGACGTGGTGGGCCGCAATATGTACCTCACCGGCGGCATCGGCTCATCGGGGCACAACGAAGGTTTTACCAACGATTACGACCTGCCCAACGAAAGCGCCTATTGCGAAACCTGCGCTTCGGTGGGATTGGTTTTCTGGAACCAGCGTATGTTTTTGATGACCGGCGATTCCAAATACGTCGACGTGCTGGAGCGCAGCCTATACAACGGCGCCCTTGACGGGTTGTCGTTGTCTGGCGACCGGTTTTTCTACGGCAACCCCCTGGAATCGGAGGGGCGCCACGCCCGCCGCGAATGGTTCGGCACAGCCTGCTGCCCCTCCAATATCGCCCGGCTCATCGCTTCGCTGGGCAACTACTGCTACGCGCACAACGACAGGGCCGTGTGGGTCAATTTGTATGCCGGCAATAACACGGCTGTGCAGTTAGCACAAGGCCGGGTAGCCATTTCTCAACAAACCAACTACCCCTGGGATGGCCAGGTAAAAGTAAGCCTCCAACCCGAAAAAAAGATGGCCTTTGCCCTGCACCTGCGATTGCCGGGTTGGGCCGGTAAGGAAGCATCGCCGGGCGACTTGTACCATTTTTTGGATACGATTAAAGCGGGCATTCAAATTTTGGTCAACGGCCAACCCACAACGTGGCATGCCGAAAAAGGCTACGCGATCATTCAGCGCAGCTGGCGGCCCGGCGACGTGGTGGAACTACAACTCCCCATGGAAGTGCGCCGCATAACCGCTTCCGAGGAATTGGCCGCAGGCATCAACCGCGTAGCCTTGCAACGCGGCCCGCTGCTGTATTGCTTTGAAGGCCCCGACAACAACGGCGAGGTATTCAATATTATCATACCTGATCACATTCCACTACAAAAGACCTGGCGCGCCGACCTCCTGGGCGGCGTGATGACCATCACCGGCGATGCATCAGTGCTATTGCCCAGCGCTGACGGCCAATCGATGTCTACCTGGCGCCGGCAGGTCACCGCTATTCCCTATTACGCCTGGAATAACCGCGGCCCCGCGCATATGCAGGTGTGGATGCCCAATAAGGTAGCGCGGGCACGGGTGTGGGGGAATTGAAAAATGCAATATTTTATGCCCCATCATGATGCTTTACTTTTTCTTTATCAGCATCTTTGAATGGAACAGTGTCGCATAATTCAATGAAGAAATTCAAAGAAAAATATCGTTTGTCATCTTCGCGCGCGCAATGGTGGGATTATGGCAACAATGCCGTGTATTTCGTCACAATTTGCACCAATAATAAAGAACATTTTTTTGGACATATTGCCAATTGCAAAATGCATTTATCAAAAATAGGGGCAATTGCAAAAAAAATCTGGCTGGAAATTCTTCATCATTTTTTCTATGTCAAACTTGGTGAATTCATAGTAATGCCAAATCATGTACATGGTATTATTGTTATTGATAAAACGGATTCCTTAATAATTAATGTGGTTGATAATGAGGGCGTTACAGGGAATGCCAGGGATGCGGGGAATGCCAGGGATGCAGGGAATGCCAGGGATGCAGGGAATGCCAGGGATGCGTTTTTTGTAGAGACGCGATTAATCGCGTCTCTACAAAAAACGCCAACGGCGCAACCCCTGCCAACGGCGCAACCCCCAGTAGACGGGACATTTCCGGCATACCATTCGGTAGGTGGCATAACTGGAAACAAAAATCCAATGTTACATGATAATCTATCGCGGATTATTCGTTGGTATAAAGGGAGAATAACTTACGAAGCTAGAAAAATTCGCCCTGATTTTGCGTGGCAGTCTCGTTTTCATGATCACATTATCCGCAATGAAGTTGAATATGGTCGAATTGTCAGGTATATCCGAAGCAACCCGATAAGATGGCCGAAGGATAGATTTTATTGTACATAGAGACTGATTAAAACCCGATTGTTGTACTGCTTGACAGGCTATGTAGCCGTAAAACCCGGTTCATTCGGAGGTAAATGCATCACAGCCTACATGTTTGCCGCGATCCCCATTCTCTTGATAATCAAATATTCACGATATATGCAGCTTACAACACTATTCTCAGTATTAATTGGTCTTACAAGTTTATCTCTAACCGCGCAAAACACCCTACACGTAGGCCCGGGCCAAATATACCCTAACCTGTCTGCCGCCGTAAACGCCGTCGAACCCGGCGATACCGTATTAATCCATGCCGGCACTTACCCCGGCGGACTGTTTTTCGGCAACCTGCAAGGCCAGCCCGGCGCCTGGATCAGCATCCGCAACGCACCGGGCGAAACAGTGATATATCAAGGAGGTAACAATGCCATCCAATTGAGCGACCCAGCCTATCTGCATATCAGCGGACTCATCTTTCAGCAGCAAACCGGCAACGGCTTTAATACCGACGACGGCGGCTCGTACGACACTCCCGCACATCATATTATCTTCGAAAATTGCACCTTCCGCGATATGGCCGCCTCGGGCAATAACGACCTGCTGAAACTATCGGGGTTGGATGATTTTCAGATTTTGCGCTGTACCATACAAAACGGCGCCGCCGGCGGCAGCGGCATCGACATGGTAGGCTGCCACCAGGGGCTTATCCAGGCGTGTTATTTTGAAAACCTCGGCTCAAATGCTATCCAGGCCAAAGGCGGCTGCGAGGATATTCAGATCGAACGCAACTTATTCCGCGACGGCGGCCAGCGCACCCTCAACCTCGGCGGCAGCACCGGACTCGCCTTCTTCCGACCCGATACAGCCCATTTTGAGGCGGCTGATATCAGGGTGTTCAGCAATATCATTATCGGCTCCTGGGCGGCTGTGGCCTATGTCGGTTCGGTGAATGTGCGCGTGGAAAACAACACCATCTACAACCCTGAAAACTGGGTAATCCGCATCCTCCAGGAAACCGTCGACCCCGACCGCTTCCTGGAATGCGGAGACAATACCTTCCACAATAATATCGTATTTCTCGACCACAACCTCAGCACAGAGACCAATATCGGCCCCAATACCCGTCCGGAGACTTTCAGCTTTTCGCACAATCTGTGGTACAATAGCGCCCTGCCCAACTGGAGCGGCCCCGATATCCCCACGCCCGATCCCAATATGTTGCTCAATCAAAACCCGCTATTTGCAGATGCCGGCGCAGATGATTTTCACATCCCATCGGAAAGCCCGGCAGCCGGCGCAGGTATCGGCCCTGCCGGAACGGCATTTGATTTTTATGAACAGGGTTATGCCAATCCCCCCTCTATCGGGGCGGCTGAGGCTAACCCCGTGTCGGCGATAAACGTACCAACTTCATTCGATTATAGGTTGTGGGTGTACCCAAATCCCAACAAAGGCGCGGCACGAGTCAGGTTCGTATTACCGGAAGCCGATCTGGTAAGCGTGAGTGTATACGACGCGCA
>JAEUUQ010000063.1 GCA_016787505.1 Saprospiraceae bacterium
GATATGCGATACATGATTTATGAGGATGTCTGGCGCCTTGGGCAGCATTGTAGAAAATGCGTTCAATTTCTTCTGCGTATTGTGTTTCGCCGCTTTTTTGCAACAAAACAGTATAGCTATCGAGTAATTCCTGTAAAGAACAATATTCATATCCTTGGGTAGGATCGGCCGTTCGGCCTCCAATCCATTCGTCGCCAATAGCGCCACCTGTTATCGTAGTGGCCTGCCGAATTCGATCCTGGTAAATATGTAACGCATCCCGGAAAGTTTTTTTTCCGGAAGCATAAGCGGCTATGGCAAGTGGACGCAAATGTTCAAACGTATGTACGCCATGTGATTGTAATTTATATTTTTCATCAAAAATTAAGTGCAATTGCGCATCCTTTTCAGAAGCATAATGGCGGGAATAATTTAAATATAAGAACAAGGCATAGTCCCAATATTTCCGATTACCGGTTAATTGATATAAACGATCGAGAACATCGGTGAAGGTAAGTCCATGGCCCACCCCACCGCTGAATTCCCGGCCTACGCTAAAGGGGTCGGAAGCGAGTATGGGGTAATTTAGCATTACATTGTCAACTGCTTTGACAAGGGCATTCCAGACCAACATGTCGCCAGTGGCCTCGTAATAAGCCAACAGGCTCCTGTAGAGTGTGGTTTTTGCCCAGAGTTCGCCATTTTCCAAATTGAAATTATATCGCAAATCGCGGTCGTAAATGCCAATATAACCATCACTGTCTTGAGTAGCCAAAATGTGTTTGATATACCGGTCAATTTTTGTTTTTTCCTTTTTTAAATCCTTTAATAATAAAACGTTGCGAATATAGCCATCCCACCAATTGGATTGGGTTTCTGAATTCCACCACTTATATTGCTCGTCGCCTCCGGCATCGCCCGATTTGAGGTTGCCCAGATCTTTAATCGGGCTATTTTTATGCAGACGTTTTTCACCATAAATCGGATCATTAAACAACTCGGGCGTCAACTCATCCAGATGGCCCACGAAACCCCTGATATCGTCATGCATCTGCTGTCGAAGCCACCCTTCGGGTTTGATCGCCCCAAAGCGCAATCGTTGATACGCCTCCGGAGCAGGTTGAGCATTAGAGGCCATTTCGATTTCTTCTTTTCTACTGCCTGGCAGTTGTGATTGTGATTTTGCCATAAGCGGCAGTAACAAGAAAAGGGGGATAATACAGGTTTGTGGCATCTTGTTTCTTTTGTTGAAATTATACTTCGCGCCGCCAGGTTTTGGGCATGGCCTGAGCCCGGGCGCGAACCCCGGCCAAAGCAGGAAAAGTTATGCTCAACTTGTCCCGTACCAACAGGTCGGGATAACTTAACGGCGTACGGTATACTTCGACAAACATAGTTATTTCATTTTTCAAGAATCAATTTTTCAATTTTTTTCCAATTGACTATTTTGAAATTCTGGCGGTCTAATTTTCCATTATTGTAATTAAATCCATCCTGGGCGACAAATATTCCTTTGGGGAAATTTTTTCCAAGGGGCTTATTTACCGTTTCAATGCCGTCGGTTTCTTCAATGCCGTCGATATCACTAGAATCTGTTACTTTGAAGCTGCACAAATAACGGTTGTTTCCGGTGCGCTCAAAAACGGCATACGAAAAATTGCCCTGCGAGCTGGCGAGTAAATAGCCTTTTCCATTTTCTTTATAAATGGCGAGTCCTTCAATATCATAGCTGATCTGCGGGTTGTCTTCTCCGCTTTTGGGGACAAGGGTCCGCGCCTCGCCGGCGCCGGGGTCGGCAGGCATTTTCCAGATCGCTTAAGCCCTGGTTTTCGCCTAGCATCATAAATGCCATGGCATTGCCGGGCTCCCAGCCTTCGCGGTCTACTATTTCCTGTACGATATCTTTGAGGTTGGGCGTTTGGTACATTTCCCATATTTCCCACTCTTCCGCTACTTCCCAAAGCACTTCGGCATTGGTACGGGGGCGGTCGGTGATAAGGGCTTCTTCGGTGTATGTTTCCGGGGTGTCGTTGGCTTCACCTGCGATAGTAACACGGGCCACATCTTCCGCCGATTTGCCTTCGTGCGACCATACCTGGATAAACGCCGAATTGATGACCGCGCCTTTGGGGATACTGACATTGCGAAAACGCAGGCCGGTAGTCAGAATATTCTGATCTTCAGGAGCGCCTTCCCAGCCGGCGTCGAGGTCGTCGTCGGTAAGCGAATCCATTTCGTCGTTTTCCTGCTCGGCATCATCCGAGGACACCGCTACAAATACCCCGCCGTCGTCGATGGTATCCGTCACCATGATGAAGCGATGCAATACGAAATTTTGCGAAAAAGCGGCATTGGCAAACCCTAAAGCCAGGGCTAAAGCAATAAAGTAGATACTCTTTTTCATATTTGAATTGTTTAAGGAAACCTTGATACAGAATTGAGGGTAAAAGTAGGCGGGCTACCATAACAGCAGGTTACGAGATTATTATTTATAGGTTAATTTTTATTCGAAATATATTACCTCTGCTTTATATCAATGTTGTTTTAGTATTATTTATACATTGTTTCAATAATCCTGATTCTCCAGTTTTCTTTGTGTTCAGCTTGTGTTTTTTTAATTATTTCTTCACTTAATTTTTTTCCTCTTTGCCGGATCGCAGGAGTGCCGTCGCCCAACACCATAATGCCATCGTAAACATCTGGTATCCGTTGCCCGGGAGAATTAAAAAATTTGCCGAATGCGCTACCTTCAATCGTGCCGAATGTGAATTGATTGACATACTTCAAATTGATATCGTCAAAAGTCATGGCATTGGAAATTGTATAAGATTCTTTTGTCGGGTATTCAGGGTGATACCTGTAAAAACTCACCATGTAGCTTTTTTTCTCTTTATCGTAAAAAATCTCGCCAATGCCGGGTGTATATAACTTATTCGCCTCTTTGTTTTTTTCATTAAATCCGTCATTGTCGTTTTTTATAGACTCAAACAACCAGAAACCTTCTATAAATTTATTGCCGTACACCAATCTTCTAACCGCTTTTATTTTCAACAATTGCTCCACAATAAATGTAGCCGAGATAATACTGAGAATCAAGCTCAAAAAACCGATGATAAAAGGAAAATACCGTCCACCCATGCCTGTATTGCCGGCAATATTGTCTTCGAGCAAATAGCTGGTGGAGACCAATATGATTGCCATAATGGTTGAAAATATGACCCGAAATCTGTTTAAGCGATCCATATTAATTAATCTGACTCTGTGGTTACTCTGTGTGAACTCTGTGAAACTCTGTGGTTAAAAAAAACATAGCCATTCTTTTGGCTTGATGGTCAAAGCTTCTAAGGGGTTGAAATCTATTTTTTGGTTAAATACCCCCAGGAGGTTTGCTGTAATAATGGATAGTCTGTCGTACACGAAGTAATTGTTGTTTTGAGATTATCTATCCCCGTAACTTTACTCGCAAATTGCACGATTTTTTTCCAAATCCATAATTTTTTTTCCTCCCCCCTGTAATTATCCGCCCCCTCCGGTCATATATCCCCGTAAACCCGCGAGGGGTATTCCTAACAAACATTTTTTACCAAAAAACCTTTTTTACTATGAGAAAAGTAACTCTTCTTCTTGTGTGCGCAATGATGAGCTTTGCCAACGCACTGCTGGCGCAATTCCCCAACATGGACATCAACGGCAACACGCTGTATTTCGACCCCCTTACCCGCCAGATCGGCATCGGGACCAACCTGGTATCCGACCCCGACGCCATGCTGAAAGTGGCCCGCGGCAAAGTACAAATCGAACGCACTACCGGCAACCACTTCCTCGAACTGATCGACAACAGCGCATCAACAGCTTCTTTCCGTCTCTTCAGCGACCACTCGGCTACCGATTTTGACCTCAGCCCCCAACCCGCAGCAAGTACGGCTGCTGCCAACCTCAATTTCTTCCGCTTTACGACCACGACCGGCGGCGGCAGCGTGAATTTCTTCCGCCCCGACGGCAGCGGATTACTTGATGCCCGCATCGGCCTCAACGGCCAGTCGAGCTATTTCCAAACGCTGGGCGGCAAATTCGGCATCGGCACAAGCACGCCGGCCGTCTCGGTACACGCCGTAGGCAACCGCCTGCGCCTCTCTACGCCGGGCGATGACAACCGCTTTATCGAAATGCGCACCGACGGCAATGAGCTCGATCTCAACGCCAACGGCGGCGACCTCTACCTCCACTCCAATACCGGCAACGTGCAAGTCGCCAGCTTCGGCGGCCACGTGATACTGGGTCAGGTAGCTACGCCGACCGACAAACTGGAAGTACAAGGCTCCGCGAAGGTACACGGCTTTGACGCCGTAGTGCATAGCCGCAATACCCTGGACCAGGATTTCGACCTCATCGGCACCTACCAGGGCTGGGATCCCAACGCTGTGTATATCAGCGGCTATAACGCCAGAAACAACCCCGGCGTAAAAAATACGCACAATGTGTACGTGGGCGGCGCCGGCTCGGAAGCGCTGGTAGTAGACCTCATCAACCAAAAAGTTGGCGTGGGCGTATTGGCCAGCCAAATCCCCGCTGCCTATAAACTGGCCGTCGACGGCGGCATCATCTGCGAAGAACTGCGCGTGCGCAACTCAGCTGCCTGGCCTGATTACGTCTTTACCGATGCGCACAACTTGATGAGCCTGAAAGAAGTCGAGCAATTCATAGCCCAAAAAGGCCACCTGCCCGGCATGCCCAGCGCCGCAGAAGTAGAAGCCGAAGGCGGTTTCCAGGTAGGCGATATGCAGCGCCGACTGGTAGAAAAAGTAGAAGAACTCACCCTTCATACTATCGACGTCAACAAGCGCAACGAAGAACTGCAAGCCCAGTTGCTACAAGCCATGCAGCTCATCAACCAATTGCAGCAGCGCGTCGAAGGACTCGAGAAATAAGCCGCGTTAATGTATGTATAAGGTTGCCGGGCAACCGGCAGCCCTATTTTTTCAACTCCTAAAAAGGCTATTATGAAACGTTTATTATACGCCTTGCTCCTGGTAGCTATGGGCTGGTGCGCCGCTGAAGCACAAATCAACATCGGCGGTACCCCCTACAGCTTCGACAAGGCTTTTTCAACCCAACGCATACCGGTGGAGGTTATGTCGCCACTGAACATGACCGCCATCGAGCGTGAAGACCAGACTGACGACGAAGCC
>JAEUUQ010000091.1 GCA_016787505.1 Saprospiraceae bacterium
TTTCAGTCTCAAGACGAATTTATGCTTCGCCAATATGAAGATATGAAAGAAAGGTTTTTGGAAGAATTGAAGGATATCTTACAAGCTTTTGAAATTGAAGTAAAGATCAAAGGACATGCGGCTTGATTGGCAGGGGTTAACTGTACCGGCTGCTTTAGCTGCTGGAGTGTCACGTTGTCTGAATCGCAGATTACACAGATTTATGGATTACGCGCTTGTCATGCCCGCCAGGGCATCTGTACACGTAGCGCTTAATCCAGCCGCTTGAGCGGTGATTGGTGCGATGGATTTGATTTATGTGATTGTTACAACGAAATACGTTTAAACAATAATTAATAGGTCAAACCCGACCCGACAACCGATAACCGACAACCGATAACAATTTTGCCACGCGTCACCTTGTCACCCTGTCAGCCAACATCCCAGCCGGCACCTGCTCAATAGCCCCCAGGAAGACTTCCCCGGCATGATCTGTAAACTGTTGTACGCGAACCCAAGTGCCGGGTATAAAGAACTCGTACTCGTCGTCTTCAGAAAGAATTGTGACTTTTACCTCGACTACCTAGGGTTTTGCCAACACATCACCGAACAGCAGGGCTTTGACGCAATAAGCGCATCGATTAACGAGAAGGTAGGTTACGATGTTACACCATTCAGGGCAGCAGAACTGGTGATGTTTGAAAATGGAGGTAAAGATATGGGGGGTACGTGAGTGTTACCGTACGCCGTCAAATCATAGAATGATAAATCTGGCTTATGGTTGGGCTGTTAAAGGGTAATTTTTAAGATTTATATGGTTGAATGTAAATTACTTAAGATGATTCGAATAGATTTACCTGGAATATATGATGGTTATACTTACAATATTCATGAGAATTGTATTGAAAAGTTTACAATATTGCTGAATGATAAATCTGAGGTAATTATGAAGACCTTGGATTATGCCTTACGTGGATATGCGGAGATTAAGGACAAATATTTATTTCTATATATAGAAGCCCCTAAGCAATATTATCGGTTTTCTTTTTTTATAGGTGTTTTTGGTTCTCCCGTTTTATCCGGAGTATTTAATGGGGCCATAGGTGATACAAGCTTTGCTAAAACGGTAATATTGGAGCATGTTTTAGTTGAAAGCCACCCAAGGCAGATTAAGAGAGTATTGTTACAAGAAGCAAATTTTATTAATAGTACTCTTGATGTCGATTTTATATATAAATATATATTAAATAATGACAGTGTATATAATAATTTGGCTAATAATGACAATGAAGCGAATAAAATAGCATTAAAGCAAATTCAAGAGGATGTACTGGCAGATGTTGAAAATCAAGGGCAGAAAGAAAATAAAATAATAAGTTGGAAGGAAAAATTAAATCTCTTATTGCGGAAAATCATATCCGGGAGGCTATTCAAGAAATATTGAGCGTAGCATATGATAAATCAGACGAAAAATATAACGAGGGAATAATGATAAATGCTAGATATAGCCAATTAGAAATGGAAGTTAATATTGGTAAGTTATCGGAAGAATCAATTCGTGTAGAGAGAGCAAGTATTAACTATTTTCTTTTGAGCCTAATTGATTCCATTGATATTGATTGATAGGAGTTAACCGCGATAATTAATTATTGTCCATACTTCACCGGCCTGGCCCAACGGCATACAAGAAGAACCCAGCGAACCCACTGCCGTATTAATTGATGAAAATGCCGAGACCATAGCCATCGCCAGTCGCGCCGGCTTTCGTTGCTTCACCTCGGTGACTGATTTCAAAACATACGTAATGAAGGAGATTTTGAAGGAAGGGTAGGGGCCTGGGTGGGCGACTGTGCGAACTTGCGATCTCTGCCGGTCGTTGAGCGGAGTCGAAACGAGCACGCTACAATTTCGGATGTCGGATTTTCGATTTCGGATTTATCCTGGAAAAATCCGCAATCTGCAATCCGCAACCCGATTTCGGCCTTTTTCTGGCAGCTAAAGCAGCCAGTACATTTAGCAAACAGACAACGCAAACCGACAACCCACAACCTGCAACCTACAACCTACAACCTCCCCGTCACTCCCCGAACAATACCGTATTGCGCAAACAAATACGTAATCATAATAAAAAATGGCGCCTGCGGCAGGGGCATGTAGAATTTGTTGATGGCCAAAAGGCTGTCGGATAAGATGAAGGAGAGGGCGCCGACTACGATCCAGCCGGCAGTAGGAGAGGACCAATGCGACCAACCCCGGATGGCCGCGGCCAACATGGTGCAGATGACGATGCCGTAGACGAGTACAGGGATTTTGAGCTCGCCTAAATGCGGAAATAGTAAGGCCATTAATCCGACCAAATAGACGGGCAGCAATACCCAGGCCCACCAGGGCTGTTTTTTTATTTGGGGTAATTTGGCAGCGGATCGATGAAAGAGGACGATGTAACAGAGGTGGGCGATGAGAAAGGCGACTAAACCGGAGATGAAGAATAGCTCGCCTTTGTCGCCAAAGATCAATACGATGTCGCCAATCCAGGAGAAGAAGAGGGCAGCGATAAGCCAGTTTCTGAGGGGCAATCCAGGAGCGTGCCAGGCGGCCAGGAGTAGCAGCGGCAACAGCAGCGGCTTGGTGTAGTGGGCTACCTGTAATGGCAATAATAGCAGGCTGATAAGGTGTAACCCGCTCAGAAGCAAAAAGTATTGAAGCGATCTGGAGTTTGACATATGGCTTGGTTGTGGTGGGAAAGATACGGATATCCGGGAAAACTGTACAAAGCGGGTATTGATTATTGTCATTGCAAACTTCCTGAAATTCCTTTTAACTATGTAAAAATTATGCCTTATGAAACCCACTACTAAACCCGGCTGGATCGCGCGCATTTTGTGTATTGCCGCTATTCTCTTTGTCAGCCTGTTTGCCCTTGATGCTTTTGACGGCAGCGGTTCGCTGCTCGAAAAACTCGGGGCTTTCGGTAAACATATGATTCCTTCTATTGTGCTGGCTTTGGCCCTGCTATTGGCCTGGTACAACGAACGTGCCGGCGGTTTCCTCTTTCTTTTTATCGCACTGGCTACCGCGCCCTTTATTTATCAAATGAATTTTGCCCGCACAGGCTCCGCGCTTGTAGCCTTCCAGGTGATCGCGATGATTAATCTGCCTTTTGTGATTGTCGGGGTTTTGTTCCTCGTTAGCTATTTTAAGGTGAACAGTAAATGAAACACTCAGCACTTGGCAGTTAATGGAAGTCCTTTAGGTTTGAAAAGGGCTCTGCTTTTGTGCCTTTGTGTGGTTTTCGGGTCTTTGTGTTAAAAAAAGCAGCACGTAACTCCGATTTTTTACCACAAAGACACAAAGGGCACTAAGTACCACTAAGACTTGGATCACAGATAGGCTGAAAGT
>JAEUUQ010000102.1 GCA_016787505.1 Saprospiraceae bacterium
GACGCCGACCTCGACTACCTCGGCCGTCCCGACTTTTATGCCATCGGCGCCACCCTCTTTGAAGAACTCAAAGCCTTCAACGTTCTCCACACCGAAGAAGCCTGGAACCGCCTACAAGTCAACTTCCTTGAGAATCACCAGTTTTTTACCGCCACTAATAGAAAACGCCGGGCGCCCGTGAAAGCGAGTTATCTACGTGAGTTGAAAATATTGGTGGCAACTTATAATCCACGCTAGGCAGCATTTCTCAACCTTCTTTCGTTTTACCCTTGCTTGATGTATGAGCGACTGGCGCAGCCCCTGCTTTACACTCACTTGAACCAGTTAATTGATCAAAGGAAGGGGCTGCCCGGTCTTTTTGTTTTACTCTCCTCCTACCCTATTATTTTCCTTCTCCCCGATGCATTGACATAAATTAAATATGAGGCACTGCTTTGCCGCTTGTACCGAAAAATCTTACCTTCGATGATTGGTAGGTTGTGGATTGTCGTGTTACCTTCGCTGAAATTATATCATCTGCCCTTTATTTAATTTTGTGGGCTCGATGGATAATAAAATTAGCACTACACCAAAATCACTAGGAACAACACCTCAGGCAGTAAAAGACTGCTGATGTCAGGGCAAAAAAAAGGCCTTTGATAGGCTTTTAGACCCATCAAAGGCAAGGGGGACTACTAACACGCTAATGAGTAATTTCATCTCTGGGTGAATTTAAGGGGAACATAAGCTGTATGAGAATATTCATCCAGCCACACACAGAGAGAGCGCTTAAAGCCTGGCAATCTACCTTTACCAACTATGATATGGCAAAAGTAATCGGCCAGAGCCTTTACATCAATTACAGAAATTGATGCAATGAACAGCGCAGATTGAAACAAATCACACGCATTTTTTATTCAAAAACCTGATTTTCAGGCTATTGATTTTATATGTAATAGGTCGATTACAACGCTTAATTAAGGTTGTAACCGCTATCCCGCCGATGCGCGTATTTTCTCTCCAGGCATAGCTGTACATGTATAGCTATACGCCACAGGTTGTGCCGCAACGGCGCCCAAGGGGAAAAGACCTGCTACCAACCGTCATTATCGTCAACGACGATTTTCGGTTGCGGTTTTTGGTAGGTATTGTCCTTGGAATCGCGGAAATGACCCGGTGTCGAAAGAAGTCCAAGCGAAATCAGTAATGCAATAATGGTAGCCATAGTTTTAAACATTTAAAATGATGTTTAAAACTATGACGATAGGGTCAAAAGGTATATAACTTTTTGAGGCTATTTAAACATCGGATAATTCTGATTATTGTGTCTATAAATTTATTAAAAAATTGATTATCATTGTGCTGCGTCGATTAAATTCATTAATAATGAACTAAAATGAAGGACCTAAAACCCCTGATAGATCTCATATCCAGGAACAAAATCAAGCGAATTGAGGTAGCCGGACTGCCCGGGCGGGCTCGCACCAAGGTGCAAAAGCTATATCAGGCCATTGCCGAAAACCGCTTTGAAAGCGAAGAAGAAGCCGCGCGTTTCTTTTTTGAAGAAGGCGAATTGCAATCGGTGTATTTCGCTCGCCTCAAAAGGCAGTTGCGCGAACGCCTCATCAATACGCTTTTTTTTATCGATGCCAATCAAGCCAGTTTCAACGATTACCAGCGGGCTTACTATACTTGCTACAAATACACCACCGCAGTAAAGATCATGCTGGGGCGTTATGCCCGCTCGGCTGCCATCCCCCTGGCAGAGTATACGCTGAAAAAAGCTCAGGAATTTGAATTTACGGATTTAATATTCGAGTTGAGTAAAGTACTATTTGGCCATTATGGAAACAATGTTGGAGATTTTAAAAAATATAAACACTTTAAAGACCTTTTTATTGAATACTCTGAAATATATCGTGCTGAGAATTTATCTGAAATGTACCGTAACGAAATAACTCAACATTTTGCGCGCTCTAAAGCAACGAAGGTCGAAATGGCTGTCTTGGCTGAACAATACTTTGAGGAGCTAGATAAAGTAGATATTGCATACCGTTCATATAAATTCTACTCACATTATTTTATTGTTTCCCTTCTCCGCTACGAAATCCTAAACGACTATGCGAACACCTTAAAGATCAGTTTAGAGGCCCTGGCCTATTTTGAGCAGGCGCGCAAGGCGTCGGCCAGCAATCTCACCATACTCAACTCCTTTTTGAACCATGCATTGGCTTGTTATTTGCGACTCGAGCAGCACAAAGAGGGGGAGGCTATTGCGCAGCGCTTGCTCAAGATCAACGCGGAGGGGTCGGTGACCTGGTACAACACCTTATTATATTATCTGATATTGTGTTTGCATTCCAATCAATACCAGAAGGCCTACAAAGTATATAAGATGGCCTCACAGCACTCCAACTATGCGCATTTGCACCAAAACATACTGGAATACTGGCGGGTAATAGACGCCTTCATCCATTACTTTATAAGTATCCACAAGATCAAACCGGAGCGGCACGACAACAAGAGCGTTTTCCGCATCAACCGCTTTATCAATGAGGTACCCACCTATTCGAAAGACAAGCAGGGTACCAACATCTCCATATTGATCCTGCAGGTATTGTTTTTGTTGCAGCAGGGAAAATACAACGAGATCATCGACCGCATGGAATCGCTCAACATGTATGCCCACCGCCATCTTCGACAAGACGACACTTACCGCAGCAACTGTTTCATCAAAATGTTGCTCACACTTCCACAGGCCAACTTCCACAAAA
>JAEUUQ010000123.1 GCA_016787505.1 Saprospiraceae bacterium
GCTTCGGAGACCACCATCCAGTTGGCTTCCAGGTCCTTGTGCAGCTTGGCTTCGTTGAGTTGCAGTTTGCCGAGGCCTTTCATCGTTGATTTGAGGGCGATAAGGGTATGGGCCAGCGGCACGCCTACATTGCGCAGCACCGTGCTATCGGTGAGGTCGCGTTGGAGGCGGGAAATGGGTAGCTTCTCGGCGAGGTGGGCCAGCAGGGCGTTGGCCAGGCCCAGGTTGCCTTCGGCGTTTTCAAAGTCGATAGGGTTCACCTTGTGAGGCATAGCCGACGAGCCGATTTCGCCCGCTACGGTTTGTTGTTTAAAATAATCCATAGAGATATACGTCCAGCAGTCCCTGCACAAGTCGATCAGAATCGTATTGATGCGCAGCAGGGCGTGAAAAACTGCTGCGAGGTTGTCGTAGTGCTCAATTTGGGTAGTGGGGTGGGCGCGGGTGAGTCCGAGGTAGTCGTTCACAAAAGCCTCGGCAAACTTGTGCCAGTTGATATCGGGGTAAGCGACATAGTGAGCGTTCATATTGCCGGTAGCGCCGCCGAATTTTGCTTTCAGGTTGATTTGTTGCAGTTGGGCGGTTTGTTCGTCGAGCCTGGAGACAAACACGAGCAACTCTTTTCCAACGGTCGTAGGCGAGGCGGGTTGGCCGTGGGTAAAGGCCGGCATGGGTATCTCATTCCAGCTTTCAGCCATAACATGCAATTGGTTGCGAAGCGAATGCAGCGTGGGCAGGTAAATCTGATCGAGCGCATGCCGGAGCAGCAGCGGGGTAGCCGTATTATTAATATCCTGGGAGGTGAGCCCGAAGTGCACCCATTCGCGCCAGGGGCCCAGTCCCATGAGGTCAAATTGTTCTTTAATAAAATACTCAACCGCTTTTACGTCGTGGTTGGTCGTTTTTTCGATGGTTTTGATGCGCTCAGCGGCTTCCAGATCAAATTGGTTGCACAAGCGCTCGAGTTGTGCCAGTTGGATATCCGTGACACTTGCCAGTGGGGGGAGCGGTATTTTGCATAGGGCTGTGAAATAATAAATTTCGACCAAAACGCGGTAGCGGATAAGAGCGAATTCGGAGAAAAAGTCGGCAAGTTCGGCGGTTTGGCGGGCATACCTTCCGTCTATTGGAGAGATGGCATTGAGCATGTACACATATGTTTAGCTGCAAAAATAAAAACAATGCAACAAAATTGATTCCCATACGATTATATTAGCAAGTACATTGCTTATCTTTGCGGGCAATTTTGTAAAAAACTAAGGATGAGGACCAAACTTTCGCATTTTGCATTTGATTTACCTAAAGAACTAATCGCACAATACCCCTCCGCCAACCGCGATGAATCGCGTATGATGGTTGTCCATAGGGATACGGGTAAAATTGAGCATCGCGTTTTTAAAGATATACTTGAATATTTTCAGGAAGGGGATGCCATGATATTTAACAATACCAAGGTATTTCCCGCCAGACTTTACGGGCGGAAGGAGAAAACGGGCGCAAAAATCGAGGTATTTTTGCTTCGCGAACTCAACCACGAAGCCCGTTTGTGGGACGTATTGGTAGACCCCGCGCGCAAAATCCGGGTAGGCAACAAGTTGTATTTCAGCGATGAAAAAGACAACGACATTCTTGTAGCGGAAGTAGTTGATAATACGACTTCACGAGGCCGTACGATCCGCTTTTTATACGACGGCCCCGAAGAAGAATTTCAAAAAGAACTATACGCATTGGGCAATACGCCGCTGCCCAAATACATAACCCGCCCGGCCGAAGAAATGGATCGCGACCGGTTTCAGACCGTATTTGCCAAAGAAACCGGCGCAGTTGCCGCTCCCACTGCGGGTCTCCATTTTAGCAAAGAATTGCTCAAAAGGCTGGAAATCAAGGGCGTAGATTTTGCCGAGCTCACCTTGCACGTAGGTTTGGGCACCTTCCGCAGCATCGACGTAGAAGATTTGTCGAAGCACAAGATGGACGCAGAATACTTTCGCATCACGCAGGATGCCGTAGATGTAGTCAACAAAGCCAAGGAGGGCGACCACAAAGTATGCGCGGTAGGCACCACCGCTATGCGCGCAATCGAATCGGCAGTGTCGGCAGAGGGATTGTTGAAGCCGGCAGAAGGCTGGACCAACAAGTTTATCTATCCGCCTTACGACTTTAGTATTGCCAATGCGATGATCAGCAACTTTCACCTGCCCAAATCGAGCCTGCTCATTATGATTTGCGCTTTTGGGGGATATGACCTGGTGATGGAAGCTTATCAGGAAGCAAAAAAAGAAAAATACAATTTCTTCAGCTACGGCGACGCCATGCTGATTCTCTAAGGCATTCAGCACATATCGGTATGATTCATGTCCTGTTGTGTAAAACAAGGCGTATGCCGGCTTGTTGGCCAGGCACGCTAACCGTTTGTTTGATCGCACTGGCGGCGTTTTTACCGGTACGGACGGACGCAGCGAGGGTGCAGGTTACATTTTATACCGAACAATTAACCATTACTTACGACGACGATTTTGCGCCTTCGCGGGTGAATACTATTAATGAGCAGGGTTTGGCGGATTTTTACCGGCTCATGGCCAAATCGCCCTACCAGCCCTTACTGGAGAGTCTGCAAGCGCACCGCGAGCGTTTGGGGCTCAACGATTGGTTGTATTACCGCCTGATGCACCTGAGTGTGTCTCAGATTTTTGCCGACAAAACGGATGTGCAGCGCGAATTGACTTGCTGGTTTTTGCTGGCCAAGTCGGGGTTTGACGCCCGGCTGACCTACCTGGGCAAAAAAGTTTTTATCAATGTACACACGGATGATGAGGTATTTGTAGCTCCGCTGATCACAGACAAGGGCAGGTCTTTTGTCAATATCAGCTATTATTTCGGCGCCAAAAGCCATGTAGGCGTCTCTCTTTACCTGCTTGATTTCATACCCAACGAAAAGGGGAAGCCCTTCTCCTTTTACATGCCTGCTATTCCAACCCTTCAATCTGTGGATACCATGCGCGAGTTGAGTTTTGAGTATGAAGGGCAAACCTACCGGATGAAACTCTTGGTGGACGGGGCGGTTGCCGAGATGATGAAGGGGTACCCGCTTATTTCCGAATTCCAGTACATGGCGATCCCCATGTCGCCCCGCACGAATAAAAATATTGCAGCGGCATTCAAGCCCTGGCTGGAGGGCAAAACCCAGCGTCAGAAGTTGGAGATGCTTGTGACATTCTCGCGTTCGGCGTTTAACTACGCAGAAGACAAGGCTGTTTTCGGCGCCAACAAACCCATGGTGGCCGAAGAGGTGTTTTATTACCCACAGTCGGATTGCGAAGACAGGGTGGCGCTTTGTTACAATTTGGTCAAGCTTTTGCTCGATTTGCCGATGATCGTAATCGCTTACTCCGATCATCTCACCCTGGCGGTGGCATTGCCTGATACAGCGGGAGCTTCGATAACCTACAAGGGCCGCCAGTACTTGTTTTGCGACCCTACCGGCCCGGTCAATTCTTCAGAAATAGGCCGGATACCCAAAGGTTACGAGCATCAGGAGTTCGAAATCATAGGCCATTATAAATAGCCGGCAAAAAAATTACTTGAATGGTATATCTAAGTTTTATTACTTTTGCCGGAAATTTATTCGGAAGGACTGCTTTTGCTTGATAATAATTTTAGCTTTCCGCCTTTTCGTGAAAGATTATTATAGTCTTTTTCGTTAATTCTTAACATTTTAGTGCACTAACTCAAAACCGCAGGTTTAGTTATGTATTGGACACTTGAACTTGCTTCACATCTGGAAGATGCGCCTTGGCCCGCTACGCGCGATGAGCTCATCGATTACGCTATCCGCTCGGGCGCTCCCGTTGAAGTGATTGAAAACCTTCAATCGATGGAGGACGAGGGGGAGATTTATGAAGGGATTGAAGATATCTGGCCCGACTACCCCCGGAAAGACGACTTTTTGTTCAACGACGACGAATATTAGTCCCGGAGATTAAAGTCCGTAAGCGAGTGTAAACCACGCCTTCCCAGTCAGCCGGAGTATATTCCGGCCGGTGCGTAAGGCGTGGTTTTCGCTCTACGCGCACCTGCCTGCGCGCCCATTCCGATTTTTCCCAACACACCGGTTTTTTGGTCTGCCTTGTTTTTCACGCCTTGTACGGGGTGTGTGAAAAATTGATTGATTATTTGTAATAGTTTAGCGATAGGGTTTAGTGCATGCGCTAATAGAGTGATCATGCAAATATAGCATCAGCAACTTTTGCGATAAAAAATCCTAAAGAGTTACGATATTTTTTTAAAAAATGAATAGTTTGTGACAGTTAAGTTTTTTTTATATACAAAAATTGCATAAGTTGATGTCCCGTAATTTCAATACATGAACATGAAAGTACTGATAGAAATAGCGAGTATTGTAACAAAGAAAAAAGTAAAGAAGATAGAAATCTTTGACGACCATGTTTTTCGCCAGAAAAACAGCAAGTTCAACGAATTTTACGAAAGCTTGTCGGCCAATAAATTTAAAAACGACAGGGATGCGGCCATGCATTTATACGGCTGCAGTCCGCTCGACGCCAAATACCGGCAACTGAAATCGCGATTTCGCAAACGCCTGCTCAATACGCTTTTTTTTCTGGACATCAACAAGCCTTCGGTATCAAACTACGACCAGGCGTACTTTACCTGCAACAAAGAATGGACGCTGGTAAAAATTCTCATTGCCAACAATGCAATACATGCTGCAGCTTCGCTGGCCAGAGGTTTGCTGGCCACGGCGCTAAAGTTTCAGTTTGCCGATGTAATCGTAAACAGTGCCCGCATATTGCGCGAATACTACGCCGACCTCGGAGATGAAAAATCGTATGAACTATACGACAGTTACAGCAAACAATACGCTGAGATACTGGATGCAGAGATCCGCTCGGAGGAATATTACCAGCGAGTGGTTATGCTTTATCGCAAGCCCGCCAACAAATCGGGCGACTTACTCCAACGCATGGATACATATTGCCATGCGCTGATGGGACTATCGGAGTCCTTTCAATCTCCCGTCATTTATTACAATATGTTTTTGGTGTGGATTATGCGGTATGAAATGTTGTGCGACTACGAGGCCATGCTGGAGGTTTGTAATCAGGCCGAAGAATACATTTCGCGCAACCCGGTATTCCACCAGGAAGACAAGCAGATCATTTTTTTTACCAAAAAGATGTCTGTATATCTTCATTTAGGTGATTACCGCCTGGGGCGGGCCAATGCCGAAAAATGCCTCAATGAGTTTCCGGAGGGTAGCGAAAGTTGGTTTACCTTTATGGAATATTACCTGTTATTGGCTTTGCAAACGGGGCAGTATTTTCATGCGGCAGCCATTTTGAACCAAACGGTTTCCCATGGCGCCTTCAAAAAGCTGGAAGGGACCACCAAAGAAAAATGGGCTATTTTCGAAGCTTATGTCATGTATTTTGCCGATAAAACGGCTATTTCCGCAAAAATGTGGACGGGCCAGCGCAAGCGCAGCGCACAGCTCAGCCGGTACATGGATGACCCGCAGCGTTACTCCCGCGACCAGCGCACTTTTGCGGTACTGGCCCGGGTACTTCAGATTCTCCAATTGGTTGACAAACGCAATTTTGCCGAACTCAACGACCAGGTAGAACAGCTCAAAGTATACGCATCCCGTCAGCTCGACAAGGATGTGCATTTCCGGCCTATTCAGTTTATACGCCTCCTGCAGCAGTTGCGCAAAGCCGGCTACCAACCCGACGAGATATCCAATGCAGACAAATATTATAACCGCCTCGCCGAGCGTCCTTTTTCCTATCGGGGCGCTTTAACAGAACTGGAGATCATCCCTTATGAAAAACTTTGGGAAATGGTGCTCTCCAATTTCCGTTGAGGACTATCTTTGCGGGCAATTCAATTTGTGTGAACAAGATCATCGTTGCTATTGACGGTCATTCTTCCTGCGGCAAGAGTACCCTGGCAAAAGCCCTGGCCAGGCAGCTCGGGTATGCGTATGTCGATTCCGGGGCTATGTACCGGGCCGTCACTCTTTACCTGCTCCGCCACGGTATTTCGCCCGAAAACCCGGCAGCCGTGGCCGGGGCGCTCGACCACATCGCTATCCATTTTGAAAGACAAGCCGGCGGCAACCGGACTTTTCTCAACGGCGAAGACGTAGAAGAGGCTATCCGCGATATGTCGGTGTCCGATTGGGTGAGTCCCGTAGCGGCTATTCCTGCAGTGCGCAGAGCCATGGTCAAACAACAACAGGCTATGGGCCGCCGCCGCGGAATCGTGATGGACGGCCGCGATATCGGCACGGTGGTTTTTCCCGACGCTGAGCTCAAGTTGTTTATTACCGCGGATATCGACGAACGGGTGCGCCGACGCTTCCTCGAACTCCAACAACGCGGTATGGAGGCGAGTATGGAGACGGTGCGCAATAACCTCCTGGAACGCGACCACATAGACTCTACCCGCGCCGATAGCCCCCTGTGCCAGGCCGACGATGCCGTCGTGATCGATAATACGCACCTCACACCCGAGGAACAACTGGAAAAGGCGCTGGAAATGGTAAGGCAACGGGTTTAAGCATAGCCGTTTGTACTTTCCCGGCGAATAACTATCTTGTAGCCCAACCAAACCCAGGGGCCTTGATACGCCAACTCGTATTGCCGATCTTATTGATTGCCGGGTTTAT
>JAEUUQ010000140.1 GCA_016787505.1 Saprospiraceae bacterium
TTTGTGGAAAGCTACAACAACACGACTACCACCACTGCCACGATCGACAACGTGATGATTACAGGCGGTACGCCGCCGATACCCCTCGTTGACTCCGGTGATATGTCTGATATACCACAACAGCAGGCTAAGGTGAAGGTGTATCCCAACCCTACCAACGGCGCGCTGATGCTCGATTTCAGTGAACTCATCGGAAAACAGGTCAAAGTTCAGGTGTTCAACGCCCAGGGCCAGTTGGTAGAATGGATGAAACTCGATGAAGCCCGCGAATTAGAACAACTAGACCTCTCGCCGTATAGCGAGGGCGTCTATTGGATCCGGGTTCAGGCCGAAGGTATGACGCCGGTTACCGAGAAGATTTTCAAGACGGAATCGGTGATAAGGCCGTAGGGGGGACTGTAAGACTTTACGACTGTACGACTGTACGAAATTGTTTCGGACGAGTCGTACAGTCGTATAGTCCTAAAGTCGTATAGTCCTTACCTGGCTATCACCAACTTACCCGTAAACGCCCGGCCCCGGGCGTCGATAATCTGGAAGAAATACACCCCGCCGGGCAGGGCGCCGCGATCAAAGACATATTCCTGTCCGTCAAATCGATCTGAGCGTACTATGCGGCCGCCGGCATCCAGCAGGCGGAATTGCTTCTCGCCGGGTATCATCTCCTGTGCGGCAAACACAGCGGTGGAGCGCATAGGGGTACCTAACACGCGCCACAACTGGTTGTCTAGCTGCGGCGCGTAAACGCCCACTTCGATGTTGCAACTGTCTTCTACCTCCAGCTTGTTGATACACCCCAGTGCGTTGTTTTCGATTTCTATATCGTCAGCGTTATAGAGGAGATGATTACAAACGACGTCAATGGCGCATTGGCTTAAATTGGTATTGTCGATTAGACTTATTCTATCTCCAACGAAATCGAGACTTGATAAGCCGTAAAGGCCGGCTAGCTGGAGATTCGACCTCACGTAAAGCGAAACGGCAATCGTGTCCAACTGGCTCAAACCGTCCAGGCTTTCCAATCCGGAGCATTGATAAATATCCAACCCTTCAACGTAAGTAAGATTTTCTAAACCGGCTAAGTTCGTCAATGCATGCATGTTGCGTATAGATAATACTTCTTTGATATAGCGAAGATTGTGAAGCGCAGCCAGATTGTCGAGTGAGATATTGGCAGATAAATAACAATCTTTGCCTATATAAGTCAGATTTTCTAATCCCGTTAGTGAAGGCAATGAATAATTGTGGGTAATAAGCAAGAGGCTGAAAAGACTGTCAATTTGGCTCAATGCGCTAATATCCACCAGCGCATGATTGTAAGATATATGGAGATAGTCGCCGATATGGTTGAGTTGCGTTAATCCCTCCAGGTTTTCTAAATTGATATTTTCATTTATGCTAAAAAAACCGCCGATATGGCTAAGCTGCCCCAGCCCGGTGAGGTTTGTCAGGTTGGCATTATACTGCAAGTTAAAATTCTCACCAATAGTAGTGATATTGTCCAATCCTGAAAGACTGGATAACCCGCTGTTGCCGAGGATAACCAACGAACCGCCTATTGAATTTATACCGCTGAGCGGACTGAGATTGTGGATGCCTCCGTTGCTTTCGCCAATGGTCATATCGCCGAGTATTGTTGCACAACCGGGATAGAGTATGGGGAAGCTATCGACCTGAGCTTGGGTAGTTAAAATGATACCATCCGGCAGACAAGTCTGCGCCAGGCTTGTCATAGAAAAGAAAAGCGTTGCGATAGCGGTAATAAATGCATCTTTCATATCATTTGGGTTTATACTGACATCAAAGATGCAATTTCAAAAAATTGCTGTCAAGCCGATTTATTACATTGGTCAGGCTCCTGATTGCCTTGCTATTGCAAAAACGCTAGCCGATAATATCCTTTACTTCTAAATACAAACCCAGTGGAATGGCTATTTTTTCTCCGCTTTTCACTACCTGTGTCGCCTGGTAAGATTGGCGTTTCGGATTGCGATATATTTCAATCGCATTTTCCAGCAAATTAAGGATCCAGACTTCAGGGATGCCGGCCTCGGCATACAAAGGCAATTTAACTTGCTGGTCGTGACGCAGGGAAGTATCGGATATTTCAATAATCAATAAGACGTCTTCCGGTTGGGGGTGGCGTTCGATATAAAAATGATCGACGGGTTTTAAAACGGCGATATCAGGTTCCGGTTCGGAAAAGTTATTAATATGGATGGGATTTTGTACACTAATGATGGCCTTTTCAGACAACAACCTGTTGAGCAAAGTATTCAATCGCGTAACATGCCCTGCGTGTTGACTATTAATGGGGCTCATTTTGTATATCTCTCCTTTAATTAACTCAAAACGCTCAGTAGGCTTTAAGATACCTACTTCAGCCATTTTATAATATTCTTCTACCGTAAATAACTGCCGTTCAACCTGAACTGTCATTGGGACGAGGTTTGTACAAAGATAACAGTTTAGTGCATTCGCAGTTTAGCTTTAGGGTTTAGTGCATTCGCAGTTTAGTTAAACCCAAATGCTAAACCTTCCTAAACAGTTACGTACAAAGATAACAAATTGATTGTATGAAATAGTTCAACAAAGTTTGAATTTTGGGTTTATGCTTTACGGTGCTATAATCAATTTCCCCGTAAACACCCTGCCCTGCGCATCCATCAGCTGGAAGAAATACACCCCGCCGGGCAGGGCGCCGCGATCAAAGACATACTCCTGTCCGTCAAATCGATCTGAGCGTACTATGCGGCCGCCGGCATCCAGCAGGCGGAATTGCTTTTCTCCGGGTATCATCTCTTGTGCGGCAAAAACGGCGGAGGAGCGCATAGGGTTGCCCAATACCCGCCACAATTGGCGATATTGCTGGGGTTCATCCACTGCAACGACCAACTTGCCGATCGTATGAATCACGGTATTGGTAATGATAGGCGGGTTAAAATCAAAAATAATTGACGCTGTATTTTCTATTACCGTACCGTCGGGCAGGTCGGGCAATTGATTGATGGTATAGCTAAAAAAGCCTTTCGACGCCGCTTCATTGGCATTGCTGTCGGGCAATGCGATAGGAGAGAAGAGCACCTCCAGCGTGTCTGTACCCTTAATTTGCCAGGTATAAGAATGTGAAGAATAGCCAGGCGAGAACGTATTGGCATTGAGGTGGGGCGACAAAATATCGGTTAACAATACGCGATAAGCCGTATCCGTGCCCGTATTTTGAAATTCTATTGTATAAGTGATAGGCCTGTTGGCCGCCAACAAGTGATTTTCTCCGATGCCGGTAGGAATAGCCGTTTTTTGATTGGGGTCGTATGCCTGGTTCACGATGCGGCAATCATAATCGTAATCGGCGGGGCCTTCGTCGAGCCAAAAGGCGGTAAGGAGGCCGGGGATCAAACCTCCGCAATTTTCAATGGCGGCGGCAGTGAGTTCACCGTTGTTTAACCGGGTGGCCTCCATGCGGAAGGTAGAACCGTCGGTGGGCATTTCAATAACCAATTCCTCCTGCGCGTCGAGCTGGAATTCGTCGCTCATCAAAACCACTTCGTCTTCAATGATGATGTAATTATGCGGGGCTAATGTAGGAGCGTCGCCGATATTTTTTAACTTAAACCGCACCAGCGTATCGCCGATACATTCGGTTTGTATTCTGATTTCTGAAAAAGCAAACGGCGTGCTAGCGCAGGGATTGGCTATACCTACAATTGCTATCGGGCAGATGGTTTGGCCCAGCAGCAAGGTATCGCAAAGCGTCCTGACGGTCAGCTCCACCTGGCTGGTGACAAACGGGGGCAGCTCCCCCAGTTCAAAATACAGGGTATCGCCCGATTGCGCTGCCACAGCAGGGGTTGAAGATACGACCTCCATTACCGACAGGGGCAATATCACGGCTGTTTGCACGCCTTGCGCGGTAGCCCCGCCGGTGTTTATCACGGTTACCTGTATGTCGGAAGTGACCAGGCAGCCTCTGAAAAACGGAGGCAGGCCCAGTTCCACCGACACTTCGGGGCAGTCGTTAAGCGGTTGGAGCACCAGGGCGGCCTGGGGAGGGCCGGCAATGGTATCGGGGTTGAGCCACACGGTGTCCTGGCATACCGCCCAGTTGGCAGTGGGGAATTGAGGAAGGTACAGCGCCAGGGCGCCGGTGTCGAGATAGCCGAAACGGGCAATGCCGTCGGCTTCGGTGGCGCGCAGGGTATTTTGCGTGGCGGCGCTAAGCCGCACCTGCACCGCCTCAACGGGGGTGTCGGCGGCATCGGAGAGGCAGTTGCCATTTTGATCTAAAACCACCAGGGCTTGTATTTCTTCCGCGCCGCAGCTTTGTTCTACTTCCAGGGGGGTATTACATCCGAAGGCGTTGTTTTCAATTAATACATTGTCGGAATCGTACAGGAGTTTGTCGCAAACGGCAAAAATGGCGCATTCGCTTAATACAGGATTGTCAAAAATCTCGATGGGCCCACCCACGGCATTGAGATTAGATAAGCCAAATAGACTGGACAAAAGTGGGTTTTCGCTGATAAACAACGACCCGGCTATGGAATCAAGCTGGCCCAGTCCGTTGAGGCTTTCCAGGGATTCGCAACCCGAAATGTTCAAAAAACCGCCTACATAAGCCAGGTTGTCCAGGCCGGCTAGACTGGTCAATGCATTATTTGTGCCAATAAAAAAGGTATTTCCGATATGTACCAGGTTGTGAAGAGGGGATAAATCTTCCAACAGGTAATTTGCCGTAAAATAAAACTGCCCTGCCACATAGACGAGGTTGTCTAAACCCGCCAATGACTGCAAACTATAGTTACTGGTAACGATCAAATGCCGGGGCACAGAAACAATATTGCTCAATGCCGTAATATCGACCAGCGAAGCATTGGTTTGGAGGCTGAGGTCGGTGCCGATCGACATTAATTGATTTAAGCCCGTTAAACTTAATAATGAAGGGTTGCCGATAATATCCACAAAATCAAATACCTGGGTAATGTGGTCGAGGCCCGATAAACTGGTCAAGGCGCCGTTCATTTGTATTGTCAGGTGGCCGTAGATGGTACTGAGGCTCTCTAGCCCGTACAGGCTGGTAAGCGAGTTATTGTTTCTGACCCAGAGATACCCCCCCAAATAACTAAGTTGCTCCAAACCGCTCAGATCGACCAGGGAATTATTGACGTCGATTTGCAGGTAGCCACCTATTGATTGCAGATTCGACAAACCCGAAAAGCTACTAAGTGATTGATTGCCAAATAATTTTAAATAGCCGCCGATAGAAGTGATTTGCTCTAGTCCGGAAAGGCTTACCAGTGCACTATTACCGGAAATGTAAAGAAACCCGCCTATAGAGGTAATGCCGCTAAGCGCATTGAGGTTGGTAATATTGCTGTTGTTCGTCCCAATAGTCACATTACCTGCTATTTCTGTACAGCCCGGATATAGAATGGGGAAACTGTCGACCTGTGCCTGGGTAGATAAAGTAATACCCCCCGGCAGGCAGGATTGCGCCAGGCTTGTCAAAGTAAAAAGAAGAGCAGATAAGGTGGTGAGAAATGCCTTTTTCATTTTAGCTGGTTTTAATATACTTCAAAGATGCAACCATTGCTACGCAACAGAAAGGACAATTTTTGTAATTTGTCGATATTATTCGTAATAATTTTTTATTAATAAATTGATAATCAAAAATATTTGTATTTTTTTGTGTGAATAAAGGTGATGAAAAACAGCATATTAATCAAAACCTGGGAAGCATTAACCGAAGCCCAACGCCGGCAGGTGGGCAAGGCGGTGCAGTCACCGCTATTTAATCAGCGCGAAGAGGTGGTGTTATTATTTGATTTTATTTTAAAAAATGCCCATAAAAAGCCTTTCACCAAAGAAGCGGCCTTTCAATTTATTTATAATAAAAAAACTTACGACGACGGCAAGATGCGCCATCTGATGGCCTACCTGCTGGAAGTTTTTCGCCAATGCCTGGCCTGGCAGGAATGGTCGGAAGACGAAGCGGAGATTAACCTGGGGTTGTGTCGCGTTTTAAAAAAAACAGGTCTCACCGAGATATGGGAGCGAGAACTCACGCGAGCAAAAACAGAACTTGAAAAGCAACCCTTTCGCCACGACGGCTATTATTTCCAGCGGTTTTTTCTCGAGCAGGAGACCTGGGAATTGGGCCGCCAAAAACACCGCGGCGGGGTAGACAATGTTGCCGATATCAATAGCGCTTTTGCGGCTTATGTGGCCGTCAATTCGCTGCGTCAGGGCTGTACCCTGCTGGCCCAGCAAACGCTGACGAACGTGTCGGCGAGTATTCCCTATTTACCCGAAACGCTGCGCCTGATCGAACAGGGTTTTTTTGCAAACCATGCAGCAGTAGATACCTGGCACGCCAGTTACGTGGCCCTGGCCGAACCGGGAAAGGACATTCATTTTATTCAATTAAAAAACCTACTCGCCCAAAACGGCGCCATTTTTCCCGAAGCAGACCTGCGCGACCTGTATGTACTGGCGCTCAATGTGTGTATCAGGCGCATTAACGCCGCCGATAAAAAATACATGCGCGAAGCATTCGATCTGTACCGGGCCGGACTGGCGCGCAAGGTATTTCTCGAAAACGGATATTTGTCGAAAACCACTTATCGCAACGTACTCAATATAGCCGTCGCCGTTGGCGAATGGAAATGGGCGCGCGAATACCTCGAAGCCTTTCAGGAGTACCTTCCTCCCCGCGAACGCGACAATATCTACCGCTACAACCTGGCTACGTATTATTTTCGCAAGCGCGAATACGACCAGGCCCTCGACCTTCTCCGGCACGTAGAACTTCGCGATATGCTCGAAAATTTTGACGCCCGACGCATGATGCTGCGTATGTATTACGAGTTGGGAGAAATCCAGGCTCTCGATTCTTTACTCGACAGCTTTGATATTTACCTGCGCCGCCACAAGGAGGGGGGCTACCACCGCGAGATGTACCGCAATTTTGTTCGGTTTTTAAAAAAAATGATCTCCCCGGCCTCCCCCAACCCGCAGGAACGGCAAAAATTAATCGCAGAGATTCAACAGACTGTGTTGCTGGCGGAAAGGGAGTGGCTGTTGTCGCTGTAGAGCCGCGATTTTACGACTATACGACTGTAGGACTGTACGACTGTACGATCATCGAACGTCATAAAGTCGTACAGTCGTACAGTCGTACAGTCGCAAAGTCGCAAAGTCCCCGATCACTGCCAGCACTGATACATCTTAATCGGCTTCGAGCCCTGGAGCGGCCCCTGGCAGCCTGCCAGCTCATAGGTATGTTCATAGCCGCCAATCAGCAGCGCTTGCGTACAGATTGCATTTCCTGGCACGCATACCCGAAGGGGCAGCCATTCCCGTTTTACGGAAGAACCATTGGTTTTTGCTTCGCAGGGTGAAAAAAAGCCCGCCTGTAGCGGCCCGCAAATGGCGTTTTTATAAACCCGGAAGGTAGTGCCCCCTGCGCCGGTAAATTCTCCTTCCAGTTGCATTTGCGCGGCGTCTTGTGCGGTAGCCAGTTGATTGAGTTGGGCGTTGCTTACGGGCTCTACGTCAAAACGTATGGTCACAGGTTCTCCAAAAACGTTGACGCCCTGCATTTCATAAGCTTGAATGTTATTGCCGGTAAAAGGATGGGCGCCCAATGCTTCCAGTGCGGCATCCAGTTCGGCGGGATCGGCGTACAATATCTGTCGGGGTGCGTCGAGGTAGGCGGTCAATACGAGTTCGGCAAGGGGATCATCACAATCCTCCACAACTACTGTTTCTTTTTCGCAAGCCTGAAAAAACAAACCCAGGCTGAGGGCGAGTAAAAATATCCAATACTTTTTCATGGCATAAGATTTTATGGTTAATGAAATTGGTTTCACAACCATATATCTGTAAACCCTGAAAAATCTTACGGGCGATCTACGGTTTAATTAATTTTTCGTGCCTTTTTTCGCTCCTTTCAAAACGCAGGGTGGTGAGGTTGCCGTCGCCGAAAAAGTCGAGGCGTACCAGGTTGTACTGGTCGGGGAATACGTCGAGCAGGATGTCGTTGGTGAGGTCGATACGGTAGGTGGGGGCCGATTCAAGGTTGTCCGCCGCAAACGATACTTTTAATACCACGTCTTCTACTTCTGCTCGAAGATAGCGCAGCGTCAGGTTTTTTTGATTGACCTGCATGCAGAAATGCTTTCGCACAAAATCAGACAGCAACCGCTCGTTTTCAGCACTGGGTGAGGTGAGCGAAAGCTCGCGGCCTTCCTGTTTCTCGAGGGTGGCCTCCAGGTCGTCCCAAAAGAATTTGAATTGTAAATGCAGCCGCTGCGATTCCTGCCGGTATTTTACGTCGCATACGCACATCTTTAGAGGATGCGGCGTGGGCGGTGACGGGTTTATCGCCAGGGCAAAAAGTAAGGCGAGTATTGCGTTCATATTACATCAGGCATTCCAATAATCTAAAATCATTTTTATGGATAATGCTGCTCCGCCTCCGCTCACAAAAAGCGCCCAATCGCGCTGTACGATGGGCTGTAGTCGTTCCAGTATGGCAAATAAACCGTAAAATACCGCCACTACTACTACTTGTCCGGCTTCCAAACCCACATTAAAAGCAAAAAGCGGCCCGACGATCGATTGTTCTTCGCCCAGCATCATGGTAAAATAACCCGCGAAACCGCAGCCGTGGATTAAACCAAAAATACCCGCTATTGCAAACGGCCGCCAACCCAGGTTATTATTCGAAATAACCACATTGGCCACGCTGGTAGCGAGGATGGTAAAGGGAATCAAGGTTTCTATGACCCGCTGCGGAAAAGCCACGAGGTGTAGGGCCGTGAGCGCCAGCGTGAGCGAATGCCCCAGCGTGAAGCCGGTGAGCAAAGCCAGTATACGCCTCCATTGATTCCGGTGGTAGACGGCGCACAACACGATGATAAACAACAAGTGGTCGAAACCCGCGAGGCTTACGATATGGCGGTAGCCTATGTCGAAGTAGGTTGCAAACATGGCTATTGTTTAACAACCAGTCCCTGTAAACGAATTCCCTTCCGGGTTTGCACGTCAATTAGGTACGTACCGGCCGGCAATTGCCCCAGGTCAACCTGAGAGCCGGATAAGCGGCTTGAAAAAACAAGCCGCCGATCCAATGTGAAGACTTGGAAAATAGCATCTTCCAGCGATTCATCACTTATTATCGTCAGGCTGCCGGCAGTAGGATTAGGCGCCAATGTGAGGCGTTTTATGGCGCCTGGTTTGTCGGTAGCTGTTGAGGTCGTCACAAAAACAGTGATTGGCGCCGAGTACGAATCGCTGCCGTTGTTATCGAAAGCTCGGGCGCGTAATTGGTATTCGCCGGCCGGTACGTCTTCCCAAATCAAAAAAAACGGTACGCCGTCGGTGTCTTCGCCAATTTTTTCGGAGCCGTTGTAAAATTCTACCTTGGCTACCTGTCCGTCGAAATCCGTCGCATCGGTGACGATGGTGATCTGCGCAGGCGCGACATAGCTGCTACTGTCGGCAGGAGCTAATATGTTAATACTCGGAGCCAGGTTAACCAAAACGATAACGGACACGGGGGCCGAAACCGAGCTGACGCCCATAATGTCGGTGGCTTTGGCGGTTAACACATGGACTCCGGCGGGAGCGTTTTCCCATATGAAGGCATAGGGTTCGCCGTCGACGTCCTCATAGATTTTTTGAGTGCCGTTGAAAAATTCCACCACGCCGATGCTACCGTCGATATCCAATGCTTCAGCGCTGACGGTGATGCTGGCGGGAGCGACATAGGAAGTATTGTTTGCAGGAGTCACCAGGCTCACCTGTGGGGCCAGGTTGCTGACCTGCGCATACCAGGCCGCTACCTCTGCATCCGGCAAGGCGCGCTCCCAGATAATCAACTCGTCGAGGGCGCCGTCGTGCAGCCAGTTTTCATCCAGGTCGACGTAAGAGCCTATGCCAAACCAATCGCTATCCAGTCCGGCATACACAATATCGCCGTTTTGCTCGGTGGTGGAGGCGTTTAATACGCCGTCGACAAATAACTTGGCGGTAGAGCCGTTGTAGGTTGCCGTCAGATAATACCACTGGCCTATGTTGAAGTTGTCGGCATCGGTGAGGTAGGTCATAAATCCGGCATTGGCGGTGACCAGGGCAAACGAGAATTTTTGGTTGCGGGTGCCCAATACCCAGCCTTTTTCATACGAGCCGTTGTCTTGTAAACAACCGATAAAACCGCCCCAGGTATCGGCTGCGTTGACTTTTACCCAGCCGCTTACGGTAATCTGTGTGGTAGGCAATCCTTCACTGGCCGATGGCCCCGATCTGATGGTAATAGATTGGGTGTTATTGAATTGAGCGATTTGTCCGCGCACGGGCGTATCGGAGGGGAACGTAACTCCTGAAGGCGGCGTCTGGCCGTCGTGGCCGTGGCCGGTGGCATCCACAGCATCGCCGTTGAAGTGCCACCAGGCAATGGGCTCGAGGTCGAGCGGGGTGTTGCCGTTTTGCGCGATAAATGATACCGGCTCGCTCCACTGGCTCCACTCCAGGTTTTGATCGCGATATCGCACCCGAATCCAGTTTTGTCCCTGGTACACCTGGGTGGAATCTACCGTCAGTTCAAAAATATTGACGCCCGCCATTTGATCGATGGGCGACCAATAGTCGGGGTCAACTATTTGGAAAAAATCTTCAAAATCGCGTTTGACATTGATAATCAAGCCCGATTCGAAATCGCCGCTTGCATCCGCTATGTCAAATTCGGTAGCGTTATAAAGTTCGCCTTCGGGCGAGAAGTAGGCAGAACCTTCAAAAGTAAAAGGCAACGATACCGTATCGGGAAATGGAGCCAGTTCGGGGCGATCGGGCTCCAGGCGATCGAAGTAGCGGTGAAACTGGTCGATGAGCACATTGTCGAGTACATAGTCGTTGTTGCCAATGGAGTAGCATTCCACATCCATGGCGCCGGCATCGAGGTCGATATCCATGATCTGGTAAGTCCACACGTCGAAAGAGCGCTGTACGTCGGGATAATTTTGCTCGGGGTTTTGGTTCCAGTTTTGGATGAGGCCGCCGCCGCCGGATATCACTTCCCATACAGAAGAGTCGCGGTTGGAGCCTCGGGCGTACATATGCGAGTGGCCGGAGGTATACATGGCCGTTTTATTCGAATTGAGCAGGGCGGGGATGATCTGGTCGCGAATATAGGCCGACCCGTCGGAAACCCAGTTTTCGCAGCGCAGGGGGTGGTGAGCAGTGCCGAAGATCCATTTTACGGAGGAATCGTTATTTGCCGCAGCGACCACGTCGGTCAACCAGTTGGTTTGGCGGCTCCACCATTCATTGGAATTGAACATACAAAACAAAAGCGACCCTACGCGGAATGCGTAGTAGTGTTCGGCATCCTCGCCGGCTATGCCGTTATATAACATATCGGGATCGTCGAATTCAAAATGCGGAAAATAATTGGATAGGTCGCTGTCCTGGTAGTATTCGTGATTGCCTACTACGGTCATGGTTGGCACCTTGCCCGACAGGTTGCTCAGCGGGTCGAAGTGCATGGAGATATACTGGCTCAATACCCCGCCGGCGTCTACGTTGTCGCCCTGTTTGAGGATGAGGTGCAGGTTGTCTTCAATATTAGGGCCGTATTTTTCGATAAGTTTTTCTTCTGCTGCCGCAAATGTGCGCTGTGCCGTGGTAGGATGTTGGGTATCGCCTACGATAAGCACACGAATATGCCCGTTAGCTGTTGCGGGCGACTGGTAGGTGCGGAAGCGGTTTACCGGCGATTCTTGTGTGCCGGTGACAACTTTGTAGTAATACGCCGTATTTGGCGAAAGCCCGCTTAATTTTACGCTGTGCCACTGGTAGTCGGCGGCAAATTCGTGGTGGAATCCTGTTGCTGTGTGGATAAGCTCTGTTGCCGCTTCACCCCATAAAACCGTACTTTCCGTGCCGGTAGCGGTTCGCCAGCTCACCCAAATAGAATGGTCGGTGGCAGATTGTAAATAAGGTTTTAGCGCCTGCCCTTCCAAACGTGTGATTAGACTGATAAACAGGCAAGCGAAAAGCAAAATACGGTACTTCATGGCCGGTGTTTATTCGTTTGGCTGTAAATATATTACAATCGGCATAAAAAATCACCCCCTCCCACACTCCCACACTCCCCTCACCATCCAATCCCATAGTCCTCCCCGTGATTACTCGACCCGCCCCAGAAGCTACCGTGGGTCCAATCGAAGAAAATAGCATTGATAGGGCCGGAAGTGCGGCGGTCGAAGTCGAGTTTATACCCCATGGCGCGTAGCTCCTTGCGGGTCCAGTCGGGGATGGACTCGTTGAGTGTCAGCGCGCCGGGTTTGGTGTCGTGTTTGCCAAACGAATTGCGCATCTGGTAGCTGGTAATATTGGCGGCTTCGGCGGCTTCCTGCACGTTCATCCCGAATTCTACCACATTGAGGAAAAATTGCAGCAGGTTTTGGTCCTGGCTGTCGCCGCCCTGTACGGCAAACGAGAGGTAGGGCTTGCCGTCCTTCAAGGCCATACTGGGCGTAAGGGTAGCGCGTGGGCGCTTGCCGGGTTCGAGTACGTTGAAAGGGTTCTCGCGGGCATCAAGCACAAAACTCTGCATACGCTGGCTCATGCCCACGCCGGTGCGACCGGCAATACAGGCGGGCACCCAGCCGCCGCTGGGCGTCACCGATACTACCCAGCCCTCTTTGTCGGTTGCTTGTATAGACGTGGTGCCGCCAAAAAAGTTGGGCGATACGGGTTGCTCGCCGCCGGTGAGTTTGTTCCAGTCTTTGAGTAAATCGAGGTATGGATTGGTTTTGCCTTCGAAAGGGTAGGGGTCGCCCGGGCCGGCAGCAGGGTCGTTGCGATGGAGGTTGATCTGCTCTACCCGTTTTTTGGCATATTCTTTCGATAGCAAACCGCTGATGGGTTCTACCGGAGGGAAGTAGGGGTCGCCGTAGTAGAAATCGCGGTCGGCGAAGGCCAGGTTCATCACCTGGTATAGGGTATGGATATACCGGCTGGAATTATAGCCCATCGCCTTGAGGTCGAAAAATTCGAGCATATTGAGGGCCTGGAGCATCACGGGGCTTTGCACCCAGTGGGTGAGCTTGTACACCTCGATGCCTTTGTAATCTGTTTTTACGGGTTCTTCGATATAGACTTTCCATTTAGCGAGGTCTTCCATCGTGATCAGGCCGCCTTGTTCCTGGCAGCCTCTCACAAGTTCCTGCGCGATATCGCCCTTGTAGAAGCGGTCATAAGCGGCATAAATGGCTTCTTTGCGCGATTTGCCGGCCTGAAGTGCTTTGGTTTCGGCTTCCACCATTTTGCGAAGGGTTTCCATCAGGTCGGTTTGGCGGAAGATCTCGCCGGCTGCGGGCGCTTCGCGGGGACGGCCCAGGTGGGGCAGGAAAACGGCTTTGGAATAGGGCCAGGCTTTGATTTTTTCTTTGTTATTTTCAATCGAATTGGCGGTTTGGGCCTCGATGGGGTAACCTTCGGCCAACTGCATGGCGGGCGCCAGTACATCTTTGAGACTCATCGTGCCGTATTCGGCCAGCATGGTGAGCAACCCACCGGGCGTACCCGGCGTTACAGCGGCCAGGGGGCCGAATTCGGGGGGATAGGCGTAACCTTTAGATTTATAAAATTCGGGGGTGGCGCCGGTAGGCGCTACGCCCAGTGCGTTGATGCCGATTACTTTGCCTGTTTTGGGGTTGTAGATCAGGGCCTGCGTTTCGCCGCCCCAGCTCAGCACGTCCCACATGGTGCTCGTGGCCGCGAGCATGGCGCAGGCGGCGTCGACGGCGTTGCCGCCGCGCTGGAAGGTCATGGCTCCTGCTGTAGCCGCCAAGGGTTTGCCGGTGATGGCCATCCAGTGTTGCCCGTGTATTACGGGCTTTTGAGTGGACTGGGCGTAGAGACCGGTAACCAGTACACATATGGTAAGCAGATGGAGCAAGCGAAGCATAAGTTGGGTTTTTTTATTAAAGTTAAGGTTAAAATTTTAAAACGAACGTCACAGTTTAGGAGAGTTTAGCGATTGGGTTTAGCTGTATGTTTAGAAAACTAAACCATATCGCTAAACCCAATCGCTAAACTGCGAATGCACTAAACCCTACAAAACAGTTACAATATTTGTATAAAATTCAATTGTTAAAATTGAAGGCCGGGATTTTCTATCTATATTTGAAACTTCATAGTCAAGTCTTCCCTATATCATTCCCCACAATGTTCGATTAATCCAGGCTTATCGCATGAGGCATGCCGATAGTTGTGCCGTATTTCATATTAGCAAATTCTAAATCTCCAGTATCATGAACTTATTTTACACACACGCCTTAATCAGCTTGATGCTATTGTTTTTTGAGGGCACAACACCTCCACGGCAGGCGGCCCAGCCTGCAAAAAGCGATAGGAGCGAGCGCCTGGCGCCCACAAAAGAAGACGACAAGTCTTTTATTTCACCAATCATATCAGCTACAAAAACCGATGCACTCATAACCGATATGGGGGTCGTCGGCCCATCGCCCGGCGATATGATTGAATATACGGTGAGCATTTTCAATGCCGGCGATATGGAAGCTACGGGCATCGTTTTTAACGACAACCTCGATGCCTATACTACGCTGGTCCCGGGGTCCCTTATCTGCTCGCCCGTGGCGTATCCCGATGCTTATGACGTATTGGGCAACGTAAAAATATCCGTGCCGGCTGCCTCAGGCATGCTGGCCAACGATCAAAACCCCTGCAGTACCGGCGGCCCGCTCACGGTGACTTCGGTCAATACAAGCGGCACGCAAGGGGACGTGACTTTCGATCCCGACGGGAGTTTTACTTTTAATCCGGCGCCTGGATTTACAGGAACCACTTTGTTTCAGTATATCGTGAGCAATGGCGTATTGGCCAATCAAGGCACGGTGGTGCTCAACGTATCCCGGCGTATCTGGTTTATCGATAATGGCCAACCCAATGGCGACGGTCGCCTGGGCTCGCCTTTTAGCAGTATCGATAATTTTAACAACGGCGCCTCCGGCGGCTCGATAGGCGACGTAATCTTTTTGTACCGGCAAACCGCTATGGATTATTCCGGCGCCGGACTGACGCTCAAAACCTACCAGGCTGTTATCGGCCAAGGCGCTACTTCCAGTATCGTAGCGCTGACAGGTCTGCCAATACCGCCATATAGCGAACCCTTGCCCGCAACCGGCGGTATAAATCCCGTGATCGCTCACGATGACACGGCTATTGCGCTTGCCAACAAAAATCAATTGCACGGTTTTGACATATCCAATTCAGGCGGTACCGGTATATCAGGAAGCAGTTTAGATAGCCTGATTATCCGCGATCTAAGTGTGGCTAATACCGCCGGCCCGGCCTTGAGCCTTGCCAATGGTTATCTGGATGTTATTATTAAAAAATTAGACGCATCTAATGCCGCTACCGGATTCCTGATCGACAATACGACGGGGAGTTTCACGGTGGAAGGCTCGGGCGTCACAGCAGGTAGCGGCGGTACGGTGCAAGATATCACCGGTCGCGGCGCCGACATACAGTCGGCTACTAATATTACCTTGAAGAACATGAACTTCAGCGATGCCAATACGCTGGATCCCGGCGCTGCGCTGTTCCTGAGCGA
>JAEUUQ010000146.1 GCA_016787505.1 Saprospiraceae bacterium
CACGCTCATCCTATGCCGCCGCAGCTTTATCTACAAATCCATGCAGATCCGTAGAACTATGGCGTATTACTCCCAGTTTCCCAGGGCTATTCCCCAGCATAGGGCAGATTGCGTACGCGTTACTCACCCGTGCGCCACTAGTGAACCAACCGAAGCTAATTCACCCGTTCGACTTGCATGTATTAGGCCTCCCGCTAGCGTTCATCCTGAGCCAGGATCAAACTCTCCATAGTCAAGTTCTTTAAGCCCCGAAGGACTTGATTGTCTTACTATGCGACATATGATCCTTAATTTTTAACAAAAGGGTCACGCTTTTTTCTTTCCTTACCTCTTCTTCCAGTGTCAATGAACTTTTTGCCACCGCTAAAACCTTATTGGACGCGCATTTGCACCCGATCTTACCGGCGCGATATCTATGTGGATATCTCTTCAAATTTGTACGCCTCGATGCTTTTTCGAAGCGGGATTGCAAAGATACGATGAATCAATTTGAGGGCAAAATTTTTCGAATTGTTTTTTCGATTTTTTCCTCTTCTTTTTTCTTTTCCCAACCTCTTCCGGCCGGCGCTCTCTGCAAAAGCGGATGCAAATGTAGAACGACTTTCAAAACCTTGCAAGCTTTATTTAAAAAAAAGCGCCAATAATTTTTGTAAGCCGTGTCAATCTATTCGAAATCAATATTTTATTTGAAAAAAGAATTTTCACAGCGGCCAATATTTTTTAACGCATAGTGCGAAAAGGTATCGCAATGTGCACAATCAGGCAGTTTTAGCTAAAAAAATAACACCTAAATAATCGCCTTAACAATTAGTAGCAGCGAAATCCCGTATTTTTGCGCCGGCTTGCGGAATACTCCCGCAGCAATTATTTGTACAAGCAATTTATTCCTAATGAAAAAGCACAACTTCAGCGCAGGGCCCGCTATTTTGCCGGCTAGCGTCATACAAGAAGCCGCACAGGGCATCCTCGACTTTAACGGCTCCGGTTTGTCTATCCTGGAGGTCTCTCACCGCGGGGCAGCTTTTATGTCTGTAATGGACGAAGCCATGGAACTCGTCAGGGAGTTGCTCGATCTTCCTGCCGACTACGAGGTGATGTTCCTCTCGGGCGGCGCCAGCACGCAGTTTTTTATGGCCCCCATGAATCTGATCGATGATTCGGATACGGCCTGCTATGTCGACACAGGTACCTGGGCTTCTAAAGCTATCAAAGAAGCCAAGGCATTTGGTAAAGTTGAAGTGTCGGCTTCTTCGAAAGCAGATAATTATACGCATATCCCGCAAGGATTCGAGGTACCCAACTACGCCAAATACCTGCACCTCACCAGCAACAATACGATTTACGGCACGCAATATCATTGGTGGCCCGACACCCAGGTGCCCATCGTTTGTGATATGTCGTCGGATATTTTTAGCCGCCCCATCGACATCAGCCGCTTCGGACTGATCTACGCCGGCGCGCAAAAAAATATGGGCGCCGCAGGCGTAACGCTGGTGGTGGTCAAAAAGGATATGCTGGGCACGGTTCACCGCCACTTACCCGCTATGCTCGACTACCGGCTGCACATTGAAAATGGATCTATGTATAATACCCCCCCCGTATACGCCGTATATATAGCTATGCTTACGATGCGCTGGATTAAGGCCAACGGCGGACTGCGCCAAATGGAGCAACTCAACCAGCGCAAGGCACAATTGCTTTACGAAGAAATAGACGCCAATCCTTGTTTTGTGGGCACTACCCGCAAAGAAGACCGCTCGCTGATGAACGTGACTTTCCTGGCGGCAAAACCCGAGTGGGAGCAACCCTTCCTCGATGCCTGCAAAGCCGCCGGCTGCGTCGACCTGAAAGGACACCGCTCGGTAGGCGGCTTCCGCGCGTCAATTTACAACGCGATGCCGCTCGAAGGCGTACAAGCACTCGTGGATGTGATGCGGGAGTTTGCAAGTAAGGTGACAGGGTAACAAAGTGACAAGGCGACAAGGTTGGTTTTATTAGCACCTTGTCACCCTGTCACCTTGTCACCTTGTCACCTTAAAAACATAAATCGAGTTATCAAAAACGCCGAGAGGAGATTGTAATGCCCCCTCCAAAAAGGGGTACTTGAGCCAGGTGGAATCGGTGACGATGATATGTGAGGCGCCCCATTTGCGAAAATCGGCCATGTTTTGCGTGGTCCACTCGCGCGCGGGTGTGACGGTCCAGCCTTTTAAATTCAAATAATACAAATTGGTATTAGGGGAATAATCGGGCACGCAAACTACCAGCGAGTTGTTAAAGCGAATATCGCGTTCATTCAGAAATTGATGCAACTCGTCCTGCTTGAGCAAACTTGGATTAACAGCCGTAAAATCGGGCGATGCGGTGCTGTAATAATAATGCATGCGCGCCTGGGTTTGATAAATTCCCCAAGCGGCAAATCCCAGTACTACCAATTGAGGCAAGAGCCGGCCGTACCATCGCGGCAGGTATTGCTTCGCCAGCCAAAGCGCAATGCCCAGCGTAAGGGCCGGTAAAAACATTATATCAATGATATAGTAGTGGTGAACCAGAATTTGTCCGAAAAACAATAGGATAAAGGCCGTAGATCCCAATAACGTGAACAAAAAAGTGAGGTAAACCGGGAGCGGCACACGCCGTGGCGCCAGCAAGACCAGAACCATCAGCGCTACCAGTAGGTAGATCATTTCGGTAGAGAAGTACAGTTTGTGGTATTCTCTCGCGATCTCTTTTACAATATTATCCACGCCGGCCTTCGGGAGCGAGAAAAACGATTCGTTGATGCCGGTCAGGAATAAACCCGAGCCGTTTATACGGTTATAGTTGCTCGCCCACAAATACCAGGCGCCTACTAATCCGATAACGATAGCCGCTACAACAGCCATGTGCCCAAATGAAGGGAACCAGCGCCGGTAACGCGACCGGGTAGCCGGAAAGAGCTGACAGATCACGCCGGCGCCGATCAGCGCCAAAAACGGCGACAATACGCTTACTTTGACAAGCCCCGCGAACAATACAACGCCCCCCATGCCGTAAAACCATGACAAACGGCCCGTCTGGTAATAGCGATAGTAACTCCACGCGCCCAACCAGGTAAGTCCCAGCCCTGCTGTATTGGGAAGGTAATTAAATCCGTAAAAAGCGAGTAAAAAGGAGCTCATCATGGCCAATGCCACCGCCAGCGCCCCCGTCAGTTCGCCCAGCACGCCCAGCAATAACCTGTAAAGGGCGTACCAGCCTGCAAAAAAGAGCAGCGAATTGAGCAAGCGCAGCCATATATGGTGATCGCCGAATAAAGCATGAAAAATGGCGCCTATGTAATATATGATGGGAAATTCTGCCACGGTCTTGCCGTTGCCGGCCACCAGATTATTAACGCCGGGTTCAAAAAAGTGCATGCCGTTATTGTAGTAGCACAGGGAAAGCGAAGCGCCGTCGGCCTGTCGCCAGCTATGCACCGAGATGGGGCCGTACTTCAAAATGCCGGGATAACCGTACAAGAAGATCAAAGCGGCAAAACACACGCCAAAGACAATATGGGGCAGGTATTTCATATAGGTCAAGATTCATCGGGAGGTGAAGGGGGTGCGATATTGGAATCACGAACGATGTAAAGCGGTCGGCGGCGGGTATCGGCATTCATCCGGCTGAGGTATTCACCGATGATGCCTATGCCGATCATCTGGATGCCCCCAATAAACAATACACTGATAATCAATGATGTCCATCCTTGTACGTAGTCTTTTAGAATATAACGGCCGTATAGCGCGTACAAGGTCATTAAAAAAGCAAACACAGAAACCAGTAGTCCGAAATACGACACGATTTTGAGTGGGAAGTCGGAAAAAGCGGTGATGCCGTCGAGTGCGAAGCGGGCCATCTTGCCAAGCGTATATCCGGTTTTGCCGGCGTGGCGTTCGTTGCGGTCGTACATCACATACGTCTGGTTAAACCCGATCCAGGCGATCTGACCCCGGATATATTTGTGCCTTTCCGGCATATTTTTGAGTACGTCGGCCACTTTGCGGTGAATAATCCGGAAATCGCCCGTATCGATAGGTATGTTTATGGTGGTAATGCGGCTCAACAGCCGGTAAAACATTTTAGCCGTCCATTTTTTAAACCAGGTTTCGCCTTTGCGGGCATTTCTGCGGGCGTACACCACTTCGAAACCCTCCTGCATTTTTCGATAAAGATCGGCGATGAGTTCGGGGGGGTCCTGGAGGTCGGCGTCGATAATGGCAATTGCGCCGCCCTGTGCATGGTCGATACCGGCCGACACGGCGATCTGGTGGCCAAAATTGCGGCTAAAGTCGATAAACTTTACCCTGGCATCCTTTTGGGCAAATTGTTGGAGGATAGCGGCGCTGCCGTCCTGGCTGCCGTCATTGACAAAAAGGAGTTCGAAGGAAACCGCCAGCCCTTGCAGCGTGTTAACCAGGCGCTCGTACAAAAGGAACAGGTTATTTTCCTCGTTATAAACCGGAATGACAACTGAAATATCAGGTTGAGTTATCATACTGTAAAGGTAGAAAATTCCCGGATTTCTTATTTTTGTGGCGATGAAAAACCAGATTTCACAACGCGAGCTTGAAATTGACGGAAAGCGCATACCGATTACTATTGTAAGGGAGCGCAGGCACAGTATTCGTTTTGCAGTAGGCAAGAGGGCTGTTACGCTGCGTTTGCCTGCTATATTGACCGAAGCGGAGCAGGCAGCCCAATGGGAGCGGTTCACGGGTTGGATCACCGGTCAACTGAGGCAGAAGCCCGGACTACTCGACCAATTTGCGATAAAAACATACCGCGACAAGGATATTTTCTGGGTGGGCAGGCGCATGTACGAGTTACGCATTACGGAGGTTGACAGCGCTTCGCACAGCGGGCGATTAAAAGACGGCGTAATGTATTTGCGGCTGAGCAATAACGCATCGCCTGCCAACCGCCAGAAAGCCATCGAACATTTACTGAGCCGACTGGTAGCCGGCGATTTTCAGGTAGTTATCACGCAGCGGGTACAAGCGCTCAATGAGCGTTATTTTAAGGTAGGTATAAAGGGGGTAAAACTCAAATACAACCATTCCAACTGGGGCAGTTGCTCGGCGAAGGGCAATATCAACCTGTCGACGCGCTTGCTGTTTGCGCCCGACGAAGTGATCGACTATGTTATCGTACACGAATTAGCCCACCGGATCGAGTTGAATCACTCACCGCGGTTTTGGAAACTAGTGGAAACGGCCATGCCGGAATACAAACTACGGGAGAAATGGTTGAGTGAAAACGGGCATTTGTGCCGGTTTTGAGGCGGGACTTTAGGACTTTACGACTGTAGGACTTTACGACTTTACGACTGTGCTGATATATTCGCAAAGTCGCAAAGTCGCAAAGTCTAAAAAATTATTCTGCGATTACTTCGAAGTCTATCTCTACGTGAACTTCTTTGTGAAGGGCGAGGATAGCCTTGTAAGCGCCGAGCATTTTCACTTCTTCCGGAATAGAAATCTTTCTTCTTTCGATTTCCACTTCGTATTGTTCTTTCAGGGCGTTGGCCAACTGAACGTTGGTAACGCTGCCGAAGATCTTACCGCTGGTACCTACTTTAGCGCCAATTTTGAGCACGGCGCCCTGCAGTTTATCGGCAATAGCCTGGTACTCCGACAAACGCCTCGACTCGACGGTCGCTTCGCGGCGCTTGAGATCTTCCAGCATATTGCGGTTAGTTGCATTGGCTACGATAGCCAGGCCTTGCGGGATGAGGTAGTTGCGGCCGTAACCGTTGCGAACGGTAACGATCGTGTGCTTGTCGCCTACCTTATCTATATCTTGCAAAAGGATAATTTCCATGATGGTCTGCGTTTAATTTTTTACAAAAAAGCCTTAAGCAGCCAATTACTTCAACAAGTCGGTTACGTAGGGCATCAGGGACAGGTGACGGGCGCGTTTGATAGCTACCGTTACTTTGCGCTGGTACTTCAGTGAGTTGCCCGTAATACGACGCGGCAAAATCTTGCCCTGCTCGTTTACAAACTGGATTAGAAAGCTGGGATCCTTGTAGTCGATATATTTGATACCGAAACGGCGAAAACGGCAATACTTTTTGCGTTTTTGGCCGATCTTAGGATTGCTTAGAAACTTAATATCGTCTTTAGACGTAGCCATAAAGATCTACTTTAAAAGTGAACAATGGAAAAGACGCGAAGATTATTCCTCTTCTTCGGCCAATGGCGCCTTCACAACCGGTGCTTCTACCACAGGAGCAACAGGAGCGACAGGGGCGGCCACAGCGGGTGCGGCTTCTTTTTTGTCCTGTCTTCTGCTTTTCTTGCCGATAAGACCGTTGCGTTTGTCTTCGTTGTACTTAACACCGTACTTGTCGAGTTTCACTGTAAGGAATCTCATAATGCGCTCATCGCGGCGCAGCGCCAGCTCCATGTTGTCGATAATGCTGCCGGTAGGCGTCTGGAATTCAATGCAGAAATAGACGCCGGAATTGCGCTTGCGGATGGGGAAAGCCAGCGTACGCAGGCCCATGTCATCTACGTGCACAATGGTGCAGCCGTTGTTCTTTAGCAGATCGACGTATGTCTGAGCTGTCGCTTGGATTTCATCGCCAGACAGCACGGGATCGACGATGAACGTTACCTCTAGTTGTTTCATTAATCAGACATATTTATTAAAAAATGAACAAAACGGCTGCAAAGGTAAGAAATAATTCAAAATCTTATTGATCTATATCAATTTTTTTGCCACGCCACATGTTCCACCAAAACAAGGGTTTGGCGAGTTGTTCGCGCAGGCTGAAATCATTGTACATCGCCGACAATACGTAGCGAATACGGGGGTTGCCGGTAATGATATTGGCTACGATATTCACCAGCGGCGCTTTGGTCATGATGCGTTGGAGGCGGTAACTCAGCTTCATTTCTGAGCCGAGTACGCGGGCCACGCGTTGATCGTAGGCTTTCAGGAATTCGGGACTATAGTCGCCGGCTTCAAGAGAGGCTTTGGCCTGGTCGGCGGCGATAAACCCGCTGTAAAAGGCGTTGCCGATGCCCTCGCCGGTGAGGGGGTCTACCAGCGAAGCAGCGTCGCCCACCAGCATATAGTGGCGGCCGGAGATGGACCTGGATTTAGACCCCAGCGGCAGACCGTATCCTTTGGCCTCTCCCACCCTGCTTGCGTGTTGAAAGCGTTCGCGCAAAGTGGGATAATTGGCCAGCAGTTCGTCGAGTGTTTTGGATAGGTTGATCCGGCGGCGTTTCACCACGTCGCTGCGGATGCCCAGGCCTACGTTGGCATTGCCGCCGGGCAGCGGAAACACCCAGAAATACCCCGGCAACAGGGGTTTTAAAAAATGGAGTTCGATAAAATTATCGGTTGAAAAACCCGACACATTGGTATAATAGGCTCTGATTGCGGCGGCGTAGTGGCTGTCATCCTTAACCAAACCGGCGTGTTTTCTGCTAAACGATGAATGGGCGCCGTCGGCCACGATGAGCAAGTCGGTCTCTATTATAATATGGTGTGCCTCATCCGTAATGCGCCAGCCCCTGGGTATTTGTTCGTAATGGGCAGCGGCCACACCTTCGAGTAATTCGATATTGGGCCTGCGCTTTACCTCTTCAATGAGAAACTGGTCGAAATCCCATCGCTTGGCCACATAACCCGGCGCAGCGCGTTCGTTGCGGATATAATTGGGATGAAAAGGAATGTCGAGGGGTTTGCCGTTGGGCGCTACAAAGCGAATACCCCACACGTCGATTTGGGCGCCGGTAGCCTGGAATCGCTCGAGGATAGCGGGGTCGAGCCGGTTGAGCAGCGTAGTCACTTTGCCGCTGATAGCGTCGCCGCAAACTTTGTCGCGGGGGAATACCGACTTGTCGAGCAACACACTCGGAACGCCGTCGTAGCTGAGTTTGAGCGCAGCGGCTACACCACCTGGGCCTGCGCCGACGATACAAACCTTAGAATTGATGTATTTCATGAACTGGCGGATAAAAAAGAAAGCCTGGCTGAAGGAGTGGATGTTTGTCGTGTTGGAAGGTAGATTGCCAGGCTTTCGTGATGGTGTCGTTCATAGTTGGTGCCCAAATGTACTACTTTTTCTGATATTTTCAAGCATAACTTTAACTGTATTTTCCATTAACATTGTATTAATAAATAAAAACAGGTTTTTATACGCTTGTTTATCTTGCGCATCCGGTATGCAATGCCTATCTTTGCGACGTTTTTGAACTGAATATGCCAGATAGCAATTGACTGGAGATGTGCCAGAGCGGTTGATCGGGCTTGACTCGAAATCAAGTGTACCTTCGCGGGTACCGGGGGTTCGAATCCCTCCATCTCCGCAATCCCAATCCTTTGTAAGTCAAGTACATACAAAGGATTTTTTTATCTCAAAACGACGCTCATGAATAACAATTATCAGGCTGTTACGCCGGAAGAGGCCGTATCGATTATTGCTTCAGGCGAACGGGTTTTTATACATACCGCAGGCGCTGCGCCGCGAATATTGATCAATGCACTGGCCGGCAGGGCCGGCGAGTTGCGCGATGTAGAACTTGTACATTTGCACACGGAAGCAGAAGCTCCTTTTACCCTGCCCGAAAACAGAAAAAGCTTTCGCGTAAATAACTTGTTTGTAGGAGGTAATATTCGCAAAGCCGTACAGGAAGGCGTTGCCGATTATATTCCCGTGTTTTTGAGCGAAGTCCCGAATCTTTTCAGAAGGCGGACTTTGCCCTTAGACGCGGCCATGCTGCAGGTTTCTCCTCCCGACAAAAATGGATATTGCACCCTGGGCATCTCGGTAGACGCCTCACTGGCTGCCGCCCAGACGGCCCGAAAGCTTATCGCAGAATTAAACCCCAATATGCCGCGCACGCATGGCGACGGTGTAATCCATATCAGCAAGTTTCACAAAGTGGTAGAAGTGGATTACCCGCTGCCCACCCTTCCAGAAGTGGCCCCCACCGATATCGAAATGCGCATCGGGCGTTTTGTGGCGGAATTGGTAGACGACGGCGCCACACTGCAAATGGGCATCGGCTCTATCCCCAATGCGGCCCTGCTGGCCATGACCAACCACAAAGGCCTCGGCATTCATACCGAAATGTTCTCTGATGGAATTCTCGATCTCATTGAGCGCGGCGTAATTACCAACGAACACAAGGAAAAACACCGTCACCATATCGTGACGGGTTTTATGCTGGGTACGAAAAAATTGTACGACTTCGTTCACGACAATCCGCTGGTGCGCGTGCTGGATATCGCTTATGTGAATGATACCGCAGTTATTCGTCAAAACCCTAAAGTGACGGCCATCAATAGCGCTATCGAAATCGATATTACCGGCCAGGTTTGCGCCGACTCTATCGGTACAAAAATCTATTCGGGCGTAGGCGGACAAATGGACTTTATCCGCGGCGCTTCGCTTTCCGACAGGGGCAAGCCCATTATTGCGCTCCCTTCTTCTACCAACTCGGGCGTAAGCCGCATCACTACGCTGCTCAATGCCGGAGCAGGTGTGGTTACCACCCGTGCACACGTGCATTATATCGTAACGGAATACGGCATCGCGCAATTGCACGGCAAAAACTTGCGCCAGCGCGCCAAGCAACTCATTTCTATCGCGCACCCCGACCACCGCGACCGGCTGGAGCGCGAAGCTTTTGAGGTGTGGCGGATTACGATTTAAGCGACTGTAGGACTGTACGACTGTACGACTGTACGATTTTGACTTTGTTAAGTGCAACCTACAACCTACAACTTACAACATACAACCTACAACTTACAACATACAACAGCGAATGGAGAACCGACACTGTCATAAATAAATCTTAATTCCCTGCATTATTTACCTTGAATGCGGGCATTGGGTTAATTTTGTGTCAATTATACCTGGCATGTTGCGCAAAGCACTTCATATTTCCCTGGCTTTATTGATCTGGCTGAATGCCAACGGCATCGTCGTCAATAAACACTACTGCCGAAACGAGCTCCAATCGGTGGCGCTTTTTGTGGCAGCCAGGAACTGCCATGCCACAGCTGCTGAAAAAAGCGCTCCAAAAAAATGCAAACTCCATTGTAAAGCTGGCGACGCTCCCGCTGCTGCATTCAAAAAAGGCAATTGTTGCAGCGACCAATCGACGTACCTCAAACAGCATACCGACCAGGTCAGCCTAAAAGAGGGTAAAGCTACGGCCAAGCCTAAAATATTACTTGCCACTATTCCGCTTATAGCATTTAACGCTGAACCGTTTGAATTGCCATCCATCAAAAGCGCTGCCTGTTACCGGCCGCCTCCGCTGATAAGAGACATTCCCGTACTAATTCAAACCTTTAGGTGTTAGGCACTTATGTATTCCTTTCCCGATTGTAATTTGCATCGGGTTATGGCTTAACGTGTTTATTCATACACCAAGGTTTTTTTATGATAAAACAGCTTAAAGTGGGTTTGCCGTTTCTGGCGGCTCTATTCAGCGTCACTTGTGCTTTTTCGCAGGGTCCGCCCATATTGACCGATAAACCGATCATGTTGGGCGAAAAAAAAGGCACGATCCGCACGTATTTCCTGTACCGGCAAAACGACTACTTTTCGTCGCGCACCGTACCGGTTATGTTCGACTACAACCTGCGCAACAACCTGGAGCTCAGCGCTGCGCTGCCGCTGGTATTCGCAAACGAGTTGGTCGATAAAAACGGCATCGGCGACGCTACACTGGGCGTCAAATACCAATTCATCCGTGTTGACGGCGTCGGAAAAACGTTCCGCGTGGCCGCCAAAGCCAAGCAGGTGATACCCACCGGTGCAGAAACCATTGCACCCGAGCTGGGCATGCAGGAATGGCAGACCATGCTAGGCATCGTAGGGGGTATAGAAAGCATTAAATACGGCATCCAGGGCGAAGTGGGCTATATGCTCAGCGCCGAACAGGAGAGCCACATGCACAAAATGCTGACCTACAAGCTTGGATTCGGACTGCCATTGCTCAAACCGGTGTACCCGGTAAAACAGGTCACCTTCTATTTTGAATACGAGGGCATCACCATCAGCAGGTACGACCACTTTGCCGTATTTTACGCACAGGGACTTCAATACGCCTGGAACCGATGGACATTCGATGTGTCGGCGCAATGGCCTTTGAAACAAGATTTACCTATTGGTTTACAACGCAATTTCTCGGTGCTCACCGGCGCCAGATTTATTTTATAACTCATTAAAAATGTTTTCATTATGAAAAATATTCTTTTGATAATCGCCATCATACTCCCCTTATTTGCGCAAGCGCAAACCGACAAAATTTTCGCCAAAGTAGAAGGACTGGGTTGTCCCTTTTGTGCCAATGGCTTAGAGAAAAAATTCAAAGACATCGAGGGGATGAAAAACTTTGTCATCGCACTGGAGACCGGCGCCATGACATTCACCGTACCCGCGTCGCTTCAACTAAGCACGAAGGAAATTGCCGACCGCGTTAGCAAAGCCGGTTATACGCTTGCCGATATCAATATTGAAAGGGCCTCAGGACAAGCCGACCGCATGAACAATGCCATGACGATTAGCTATAAAGGAGCAAATGGCGAAGAAACAGCGACATTTACCGTACACGGCAATTGCGGCATGTGCAAAACGCGCATCGAGAAGGCCGCCATGGGCGTCAAAGGCGTCAAAAAAGCAACCTGGGATGCCGAAAAGCAGCAAATAGACGTGGAATACAATACGAAGAAAACCAAGCTTATCACCATCCACGAGGCTATCGCGGCTGTGGGCCACGATACGGATTTAGTACGCGCCAAAGACGAAGTATACGACAACCTGCACGGGTGTTGTAAGTATGAGCGGGAGTAATATTAAAAAAAACGAGTCGCCCAGAATAAAAAACCTGGGCGACTCGCATTATATATATTGCTGAATATCAATTACCTAATCAAAGTAATATTTCCTTTCTTCACAAACTCTTCCCCATCCGGGCAGATCACGCGCAGGTAGAAGCCGAACACGTCGGGTGGGAGTTTTTCTCCGCGGTAGGTGCCGTCCCAACCTTCAAAGGGGTCATTGGTTCGGAACATCTCTTCGCCCCAGCGGCTGTAAATCATCAATTCCATTACCTCTAGCTGATCCAGGAAGTTGCTGCGCAGGCGCAGAATGTCATTGTCGCCGTCGCCGTTGGGCGTGAAGGCGTTGGGCAGGAAGAGGTGGTTTTCGTCGCAAATGGCGTTGATTACAAAGACCAGCACAGAGTCGGTGGCGGTACAGATCGATTCGGTGGCCGTCACTACGTACCAGTTGTCGCCGGGTTCGTCGGGCGTCACGGTTACAAAATCGCCACCGGGTGGATCGAGGGCGCCGGAAGGCACTTGCCAAACCAACTCGCAATTGGGGCAACCCGTTACGGTAATCGTGGTAGAATTGCCGAGCAGGATAGAGTCTTCTGCTGCTACGGCAGTCAGGCTGCCGCCGATATCTATTACTATAACAGTAGTCGACAGAGTAGCCGAGCAGCCGTATTGGTTGGTTACTTCCACGCTAAAATCATTGCCGTCGTTGGGATCCACTGTTACCGAGGGGCCGTCGAGCGGCGTCAGGATAGCCGTAGAGGGCGTCCACTCATACGTAAGCGTTTGAGCGGGGTCTAAATTAGTTACGGTCAGTTCGGTAGCCTCTGTCGGCACACAGAAGATGATATCCGGCGTAATCGTGGCATTGATCGGGAAGGCCAACACCTGGACGCTGTCGATATCGGTGCAGCCGAAAGCATCCATTCCTACGGCGTAATATGTAATGGCGCCCTGCGGCGTGATAATCAGCTCGCTGCCCTGGCCGATGCCTACCGTCAGTGTGGGGTCGGCGTACCAGGTGATCGTGGTTCCCAGGGCTTCGGTGGTAGCCGTGAGGGTTATCGTGGCCGCTTCGCAAAGGGTGGTATCCGCCTCCGCATCAATATTGATGGCGGGCGGTACGTTGACCTGCACGGTCCGAACCAGCTCGCAACCGGCTATCGGCTCGGTAATGGTGACGGAATACGTGGCCGAGGCATCAAGCGTGGCTATCGGATTCCAGGGATTGGTGAGGTCGAGGCCGGTCACGGGATCCCAGGTGTATACGTAGTTGGGATTGCCATTGGGGTTCAATGGCGTGGGTTCGCCGTTGCAGGCAGTGACTTCGGGGTCGGGAATGCCGTCGGTTAATACCGTTACGCTCACTACAATGGTGTTGGTATCGGTGCAACCTGTAGCCGCTTCCGTGGCCAGCACGTAATAGGTGGTAACGCCTTCCGTCGGAGTAGTAGTAAACACGTTGCCTGTGAATATCGCCGGCGGGGTGAGCGCTGGATTATCAAACCATTGAATGGTAGTAGCAACGTCTGTTGTAGCCGTAAGCGTAACCGGCACTATTTCGCAAAGCGAAGTATCGCCGTCGGTTTGCAGGTTGATCAAATCGGGCACTTGAACTTCTACTTCGGTACTCAATGTGCAGCCGCTCTCCGGATCGGTGACGGTAACGTTGTAAGTCGTCGATTGTGTCAGGACGGCAACCGGGTTCCAGGGATTGGTCAGGTCGAGGCCTGTTTGCGGATCCCAGGTGTACACGTAATCCGGATTGCCGTTGGGGTTCAGGGGCGTCGGCGTATTGCCGCAGGCCGTCACCGGCGAATCCAGGCCGGGTTGGAAATCGGTAGCCGTTATGCTTACGCTCGCGGTATCGCTACACCCTACTCCATCGGTAGCCACCACATAATACGAATTGGCGCCCTCTACAGGCGTAACCTCAATGGTAGAGCCGTTACCGATGCTATTATTTTGGTTATCAAACCATTCGAATTCGATATCCTGAACAGTGCTGCTAGCAGTGAGCGTAACCGGATCGAGCGAGCAAACGCTGGTATCCTGTGGCGACACCGTGAGGTTGATAGGTTCATTTACCAGTACCGTCACTTCGCGGATCGTTTCGCAAATCGAACCGCTCACATCGCCTATAATCGTAACACTATATGTAGTGCTTACATCGCCGATGAAAAGTGGATTGACAGCGGTAGAATCGGATAGTCCCGTACCCGGCGACCACAGGTATTCGTACAAGGGTATACCATCGGGATTCAGCGGCAGGGGTTCGCCAAGGCAAGCTTGTAGCGTATCCTGAAGCAGAATAGTAAACGTTATTACGTTGAGCGTAACGGACACCGTATCCGCGCAATTATTTTGGTTGGTAACAATAGCAGTAAGCACAACGGGGCCCTGGTCAACCAGAACTGTTACGCTGGAGCCGGTAGTTGACCCCACGATAATATCTGCCGGAGACCACTGGTACGTCAGGTTATCCAGGCTATCCAGGTTATTCACAAAAATAGTCGTTTCCACGTTTTGGCAGACGCCGACGGTATCGCCCGGAGGTGAAAAAGTAATATCCACGCCTTGGTCATTGACAGTAACCGTATCGGAATCGGAACAGCCGTATTGATCGGTAGCGATCACGATGTAGGTTTCGTCGCGGAATGGGTTGACCGTTATACTGGGGCCGTTGCCCACAAGTGCGCCGTCGAGCGTTACCCATTCATATTGAGCGGGCACATCGGCCGTGATGGTAAGCGTGGCGTCTTCGCCGCAGGTATTGATATCGGGGCCGGCATTGACATTGATCAGATCGGGTACGAACACCGTAACCTGGCCTGTCACGGCGCAAGTATCGGCGCCGAAGCCGAGTACGGTCACCGTATAGATAGTAGTT
>JAEUUQ010000153.1 GCA_016787505.1 Saprospiraceae bacterium
GATGTGTAGTTTATCAGCCATAGCCACGCTGATAAGCACCTCATTGCGGCGATCGGGCAGAAAATAACTACCCTCCACTATTTTTTCGCGCAGGGTGGTCACCCCCGCTTCCTGCTCGGGGTCTATGCCCTTGATCTGCACACCCCGCGCTCCTTTAGGCGTGGAAGCCATTCCGTTGACCACGGCGCGCGCGCTTACAGCTTTGATACTGGGCATGTCGCGAAGCCGGTCGGCCACGGCGCCGGGAGTTTCTACCATAAACCGGGCATCGTAGTCTTCTTTGAATTGGGGGTGGTGCATTTGCAGGTGCGACACAATGTTGTCGACCGCCGAGCGCACATAACCCCTTGCCATGCCGGTAGCAAAACCGGTCATGAACAGGGCAGCCCACACACCGATAGCAATAGCCCCGATGACTACCAAACTGCGCGTGCGGCTGCGCCAAATATTTCTCCAAGCGATTAGTGGAATCATTTTTTTTCTGTTGTCTGTTCTCTGTTCTCTGTTCTCTGTTCTCTGTTCTCTGTTCTCTGTTCTCTGTTCTCTGTTCTCTGTTTGGTTAGGTAGAGACAAATCATGATTTGTCTCTACTGGCAAAGTTAAGGAACGGATAACAGAGAACGGAGAACGGACAACCGAGAACAGCACATCAATCTCCCCGCATAGCATGCACGGGTTCTAATCGTTTTATTTTGAAAACGGGGTAAATGGCCAGCACCGAAGTCAACAACAACACGATGATGGCTTGCGTAAGGAACACTTGCGCATTAAACGCTGCAGGAAAAATGGGTTCGAAGCCGAATTTTTCGAGCAAACCGGCATAATCTCCTGTAAACCGAATAGGATTGACATAAAAATACCAAACCACAGGAAAACTAGCGGCGATGCCTGCAAGTGCGCCGAGCATACCCAGGAAAATGATCTCGAGCCACACCATAAAGCCGAGTGCAAAGCGGCCCATGCCGATGGCTACCAATACGCCGAATTCGTATTCGCGTTCTTTGGTCATCATCAAAATAGTGCCCAGGATGCCAAAGGCGATCACGAGGTAAAGAATAAAATAGACGATATAATTGCCTGCGCTGTCGAGGGCTTTCGCCTGGAGCAGGTCGGGCATCATCTCGGGCCAGTCCATGACCTCGTAATGTTCGGGGTCGAGTTTGCGTTTGAGGGCCTTTACTACGGGGGTCACGTGTTCTTCTTTTGCTATATTGACGGCCAGGGAGGTGACCAGGCCTTCGGCGCCGTAAAAACGCTGCGCGGCTAGCAGAGGCAGGTAAACCATCTGCTTGTTGAGCTCGGGAGAGCCGAAGCGGACAATGCCTTTGACCGGGTATTTGGCGGCTGCGTTCACGCCGTGGTAGCCCTGGCTCACCAGGATAATGGTGTCGCCCACATCGAGCTTAAGCCGTTCGGCGATACCTTCGGCCAAAAGGGCGGCGTTATCTTCCGTGGCCAGGTAGTTGCCCCGTTGCAAACGCTCCGCCAGCTTGGTCATCCGGGTTTCGGCCTGGGGGTCGATGCCGATCACCAACACGCCTACCGTGTTATTGCCCGTGGAGGCCAGTGCAAAAGATTCGAGCCGCGGCGCCAGTCCCTTGATATGAGAAGAGGCGGCAGGCAGCGCGGTGAGATGGTCGCCCAGGACAAAAGACTTGTCGATCGACTGTTCGTCCCAATACCCTTTTTGGTGTATCTGCACGTAGCCGAAGTAATAATTCACCACGTTTTTGATCATGTGCCCCCAGGCGCCTTTTTGCAGCGACTCCATGAGCGAAGCCAGGAGTACGGCAAAGAGGATAGAAGCTATCGTGATGAGTGTACGTCGTTTATTGCGCCAAATATTGCGCCATGCCATTTTAATCAACATAACAGGGTCATTTCACTTTTTTCATTTGCTGTACCGAAAAGAAGCTATCGTTCATGGGCTTGTCAAAGTCGAGCGACAAATATTCGATGATGGTTTTGTTGCCCGGCTCGTCGGCGGGCACAACTTCCATGACAGAGGGCAGTACTTTGCCTCCCAGCGTTTTTACCTGCTTGCCGTACATCGTGTTGACAAGGTAGTTGTCTTCGTCGTAAAATTCTGCTTTGAGTTGCATATACTCGGCTTTGTCGATCCACACCACCACTTTACCCCACACAACGGCGGCGCTTTCTTTGGGGTCCATCTGAATTTTATAGCAACTGCGCCCGTCGATGGTCTCTGTGCCGAGGAGCTTGTGGTTGTAGTCTTCCACGACAGAAGATTGTTTGACGAGGTCGTCGTTGGTAAAGTCGGAGCCCATCCACGACTGGCTCATCATCGAAGGAGGCAGTTTGATGGTGCGGTCGATGGTGGGTTGCCAGTTCCAGATTTCGCGGCCTCTTTTGAGGAATGCCGCGCCTTTTTCACGGGCTGGAGACAAGATGAGGATGAGGGCGAGTTCGTCGCCTTTCGACCAGCTTTTGAGTTTTAATTCGCGCTTCCAGGTGGGGCGCACGATCGTCATTTTCATCTCGGCGAGGCTGGTTTTGCCTTTGAGTTTGGCGTCGGCTTTGGCTATGATGTCTTTGGCTTCGGGGTCGCCGGTGACTTTCGGACTGTACGACTGTACGACTGTACGACTGTATGAGTCACCAAGGGGGGCGCCTGTAAAGGAAAGTGCAGCAGCGGTAATTATCAGGAAAAAGAGCAAGCGTGTCATGAGCGCTGTTGTTTTGAGGTAAAAAATTGATTGATAAAGTGGTTTACAATATCGTCCACAGGAAATTCGTCATCCAAAACCATGTAATAAACGAAAATGCCGTCCATGGTCGCGCCGAACAAATAGGCGTCTTCCAGTGGAGTTTGGCTGCCCATACGTTCAAACAAAGAAACCGCCAATTTGATGTTTCTTTCGCGTTGGTTTTTGAGTAAAACTTCTAAACTTTTCATGGCCTCTGTCTGGAAAGCCAGGGAAGTAATGAGTTTCCAATAGTGCAAATTGCTTTTTACCATCGTAACCGATTGCCGGGCCAGTTCAGCTAACACCAGACTGGGGTCGAGCAAGGGGTCTTCGAGCACATGCAGGATATCTTCTCCGCTATTCATGGCGTCATTTACGATGCTTGTCAATAACTCTTCTTTACTATTGAAATAATTATACATCAGCCCCTTCGAGATGCCCGCCTCCCGCGCTATATCGCTGATCGAAGTGTGGTGGTATCCCTTATGTGCAAACAATTCCAGCGCCGCCGCTTTGATGGCGGTTACGCTGCGCTGTCGCGCCTGGGCCGATTGTGTTTTTGATCTCAATTTTATTGATTGACTGTTCGGTCATTCAAAGATAAGGCACAAAGGCATACGTGTCAAGGGAGACTCGATGAAAACGGGGAAAATTTCGATGAATGGCCGTGCCTTGCCAGCGGTCTGACCGCTGACTAAGCAATTGCCCTGCCAGCGGTCTGACCGCTGACTAAGCAATTGCCCTGCCAGCGGTCTGACCGCTAACTAGACAAAGTGCTTCAGCATAATCACCTCGCGTTGGGTGAGGCGGCGCCAGAAGCCGCGGGGCAGGTCTTTTTTAGTAAGACCGCCGTAATACACCCGGTCCAGCTTGAGCACTTCGTAGCCGAGGTGTTCAAAAATACGGCGAACGATGCGGTTTTTGCCGATATGTATTTCCACGCCGACTTCGTCTTTCGACGCGCCGTCTACATAATCTATGCCGTCGACCTCGGCCACGCCGTCCTCGAGGGTAATGCCGGCCTTGATTTTTTCCAAATCGGTCTTAGACAGTGATTTATTAAGCACCACGTGGTAAATTTTCTTCACCTTGTGGCTCGGATGTGCCAGTTTTTCGGCCAGGTCGCCGTCGTTGGTGAGCAGCAGCAGGCCAGTCGTATTGCGGTCGAGGCGGCCCACGGGGAAAATGCGTTCCGTGACCTTGCTTTTGAGAATACCCATCACCGTTTTGCGGCCCCTGTCGTCGGTCACCGTAGTGAGCACATCGCGGGGTTTATTCATGAGGATATACACCTTGCGGCCTTCGGGGCGGATGAGGGCGCCCTTATAGGTTACCTTGTCGTTTTCGTTGACTTCCACGCCGGGTTCGATAATCTTTTCTCCATTAACCGTTACCAGTCCGTCGCGCACAAACGCTATAGCCTGGCGGCGGGAGCAGATACCGCAGTGGGCGACATACTTATTGAGCCGCATAGGGAATTCCGATACTTTTTCGGAAGGTATCGTTTCGCGGTTCCAATTGCGTTTGGGCTTGGCAGTGGTCGTCTTTCGACGAGCAGGTCTTTTCATAAAATTGGTATTCAACTTGTTGAAAGGGCAAAATTACACAAAACAAACGGCGAAAATTAGGATAACACGCGCTATCATCGCAATTTTGTGGTAATAACTATTTTGTTTGCTCAAAATGACCAAAACTACTTCAACATATGTGGCTATCATGGCAGGTGGAGTGGGCTCCCGCTTTTGGCCGTCCAGCCGCAGTACGCACCCCAAACAATTTCTCGATATCCTGGGAGTAGGCAAGTCTTTGCTGCAACTCACCTTCGAGCGTTTTTTGAATTTGTGCCCTTCCGAGCATATCTTTATCGTTACCAACGGCATCTACCGCGACCTGGTAAAGGAGCAATTGCCTGCGCTCACCGACAATCAGATACTCTGCGAGCCTTCGCGCAATAATACGGCGCCGTGTATCGCTTATGCCGCGCTGAAAATCCAGGGTCTCGACCCCGACGCTAATATGATAGTGGCGCCTTCCGACCACGTCATTCTGCAGGAAGGCGCTTTCCTCGAAGCGCTTCGCGAAGGGCTGGCCTTCACGGCTGCCCACGATGCTTTGCTCACCCTGGGCATCCAGCCGAGCCGCCCCGATACGGGTTACGGTTATATTCATTTTGAGCGAACAGCAGCCGAAGGGCGCGTTCACGCTGTGCGCCAGTTTACAGAAAAACCACCCCTCGAACAGGCCCAGGCTTTTCTTGCGAGCGGCGATTACCTCTGGAATGCAGGTATCTTCGTGTGGCGCGTACATAGCGTAATGGACGCCTTTCGCCACCATGCCGCCGCCATCTACGACATACTTGGAAAAGGCCGAGAGGTTTACAATACGCCGGCTGAACAAGCGTTTATTAATACATATTATCCTTCTACTCCAAATATATCGGTCGACTTTGCCATTATGGAAAAAGCGGATAACGTATACACCATCCCTTCTTCCTTTGGCTGGTCGGACCTCGGCACCTGGGCTTCCCTGTTTGCTGAATCGCCCAAAGACGGACAGGGCAACGCGGCTTTAGCATCGGCGCATTTGCTCGACGACACCACCGACTGCCTGATCAAAGCCGGACCTGAAAAGCTGGTGGTCATCAAAGGATTGCATGATTTCATCGTGGTAGACGAACCCGATGCGTTATTAATATACCCAAAAAATAAAGAACAGGAAATCAAAAACGTAACGGAATCGGTCAAACAGCGCTTTGGCGACCGTTACCTGTAACGCTACTATGAGAAAAAAGACAATCGCCATTGTGGACAACTCCACCTGGAATATCTACAATTTCAGGTTGGGGTTGATCAAACAGCTCAAAGCCACCGGTTATGATGTGCTCGTGATCGCTCCCGTCGACGAGTATATCCACTACCTCAATGAAAGCGGCATCGTACGCCATATTCCCCTGCACTACCTGGCGCCGCAAAGCAACAATCCCTTGCGCGACCTGGCACTGGTCGTTGAACTCTGGGATATTTACCGCAGGGAAAAACCCGACCTTATTCTGCATTACACTATCAAACCCAATATCTACGGCAACCTCGCCGCGTGGCTGGCGGGCGTAGACGCTATGTCGACAATTACCGGCCTGGGCTATACTTTTTTGCATCGCAGCCTGATCAACAGGATGGTGCCTGCCTTGTACCGGATCGCCTTTAAGTACGCCCGCCGGGTAATATTTTACAACCACGAAGACCGCGATCTTTTTATAAAAAAGGAAATTATCGC
>JAEUUQ010000155.1 GCA_016787505.1 Saprospiraceae bacterium
CTTTAGTGGTGGAAATCAATATTTTTTTTAAATCGGAATGCATAGTACTTCCCATTACCTGAAGCCCCTCCGAGTCGCTCTTTTTGATTTCCCTGTTTAATTTTCTATCCCAATATACCAGTTGGCCATCCCTTGCAAAAAGCAGGTATTTCCCATCTGGCGAATAACGCAATCCCTGCGAACCGTAATCACCCGGAATGGTCAATTCTTTTTCTTTGCCGGTATTGAGATCAATAAAATACAACTTGCGTTCAATTACCTGAGGGTATCCGGGCGTATAATTCCAATAGGCTAATTCCGTAAACTCGGGGTTAATATCAAAAAAATAAGCGCCTAAGCTAAACTTGCAAACCTGCTTACGATTTTGAATATCATAAATTTGTGCCTCATTTTTAAACAAAGTAATAGTCCTTGTGTCTTGTCGATCTCTTTGACTAATACTCAACAGGTACCGATCATCCTGTCCGAAACGAATATAATCTTCATTTGTATAAGACTGAAACCGGTATAATTCTTCACCGCTTTGCACATCCAATAATACCCATTCATCTGTATGATAATAAACCAGATAGCGTCCCGTTGGGCTAAAAAATGGCGGTATGGCGTTTTTATAATAACTTGAGAACACTTCTTTCTCCAATAAAATGTCTGAGCTTTTTGTATCAATAATTTGAAGAAAAGTTGGGTTTTGTTCATTATCGGACGTATCTATACGAGTACCGAATATCGCTATTTTATTGCCTTGCGGATCAATTAATAAATTCAAAATATCATCCAGGCCGGACTGAATAATCCCCGATATTTGGCCATTCAAGGGATTCAGCATTCGGATTATCCCTCCGGGATGATCGGCTAAAGCCCGTTGATAACGCTGCAACATAGAATCTATTTTCGGTTGTTTGAGCGACATCAATTCGTTTAATTGTACGGTATCGGTGAAAGTCACGTCAGGGTTATTTACCCATTGTTGCATACGTAGTTTCCCTCGCAACGCCTTTAGCGAGTCCAGCGTCGCTTCTTGTTCAGGAAAAGCTAATAATGAGCCGTTTGCCGCTATCGCTTGGAGCGGATATGAATAACTACCTATAACCTCTTTGGTAATAGAATTTACTATTTTTATCGCGTAATATTCGTTTGACCAGGAGCCCAAATGCCTGCTATCGGGCAGCCATTTAAGTGTCAAACCGATGTTGCTAAATCTATTGATCAACACACCTTTCCGAATGTCGTATACTGCACCGTTTCCCGTTTTGTCGACACTCGACATGTACCGGCCATCATGGCTAAAAGACTCAAAATATTCGCCGATCGCTATGCCTTTTTGCAGGGACAGATTAGCTCCCTGAGCCTGGGTAGTGCGGGAAGAAAGAAGACAATAACAGGCAGTTGCCAGAAGAATCAGGCATTTGGACATAAGTTTTTTTTTTCTTAATTCCGGTTACGGCAATATAATTACTGTCACCCTGTCACCCCACAGGTGAACGATAAACGTTCACCCTACTGAAATTCCAACCTCGCAAACCGGAAATTCCGTCCCCTTTCGCCATACACCAGCATGCGGCGACTGCCCGTTTGGCGGCATACTTTGGGGCGCGTGATGATATCGGCGTCGTTATTGGCGAACAGCGGGAAGGTGGTCTGGGCGCCGTCTTTGCGCACCTCGGTGATGGCCACCACGGCGTTGCGACTATTGAGGTTGTAGCGATTGCCACGGTCGCCTTCGGAAGTGATATTGCGCATATTGTCGTTATAAATAAAATAAAAGCGGTCGCGCACCGTGGCCATTGCGTAGGAGGAATACATGCCTTCGTCGTTCATCGTCTCCTGGCGTTTGGGGATGCGGGTTGTCCATTCTATCTCGCCGTCGGGCCTCACGTTCACTACTATGATGTCGTTATAATAATAGTAATAATCGTAGCGAATGGTGCCGTCCCAGTAGCGGTACATGCGTTCGCGCACGAAGTACTGCTCGGCCACCAGCACGGCCCCGCCGTCGCTGCGCAGTATGAGTTCGTCGAGATTGTAACGGTAGAGCTCCGGGGCGCGGTCTTTGTCGCCGCGCTCTTCGGCTTCACGGGCGCGCTCGCTGGCGCCTTGAGTCATGTATTCGGTGAGAAAATCGAGGTCGAAGGTTTTGGTGGTCGATTGCAGCACTTCTTTGGTGAGGGCATTCATTCGTAAATAATAGGTGCCCTTGATGCTATAATTGTTTTTTTCGGAAAAGAAACCCGCGCACACCAGGTTGCCGTCGCGCTGGGGGCGAAAGGTGAGGTCGGTAATGAATTTGTCTTTGAGGTCTACGCGCACCTCCTGCACGTCCTGGCCTTGCTGACTATAAGCGATGATCGTGTACTGATACGTGGGTTTGCCCTGGCGGCGCATCCGCGAGCGGTCCTGGTAGATCACGCCGAGCAGGTACACATTGCCGTTGTCGTCGATGCGGTATTCTTCTACCGCGAAGTTGTCGTCGCCGTAGGGCAGGGCCACGCTTTTATTCCACAATTCTTTAAATTGGTTGTCAAAGACTTGCAGCGAAAACCGCTCGGGTTCGTCTTTTTTGCTGGGCAGCTGGGTATACACGAGCATATGGCTGCTGTCGCGAGAGATCGATACGTCGAAAGCGCCTTCGCGGTAGCGGTTGATGGCGTCGACTTCCCCGATTTTGACGAGGTCGCCGGAGGATTGGAGGCGGTTATTTATTTTTTGGTAAAATAGGTAGTTTTTAGATTTTGCCTGGTTGTTAAAACTCACCAACAGGTAGAGCTGGCCGTTGAGCAGGATAAAATCCTCGTAGTCGAGTTTTTTGCCGCTGTATTTGAGTTCGTAAGATTCGGTGCGCTTGAGCTTGCCGTCGATATCGTAGTATTCAAAAAACACCTCACCGCCGGGGTTTGCGTCGTTGCCTTTGCGGCGAATGGCGTAAAAGCCGCTTGTGCCGGCGGAGACCACTTTGTGGATATAGGAGCCGGAGGGTTCTTTGAGTTCGTCGCCCCAGGTGACCTTAGCCGGTAGTTCGTTTTGCTGGGCGGCAGCCCACAAGGGCAAAAAGAGAAAAAGCGCAGAAATTCGCCAGTAAATCATATGTGTGCGATTGGTTGATTTGAATGACAATATTAGCTCTTTTTTGACAACGACGCCAGACGTTTGCTTGCCAGAAATCCTATCTTTGCCGCCAAACCCACACCGGCATGAGAAAAATTACGGCAGATTATATTTGTCCCGTCGACCAGGCGCCCATCCCCAACGGCGTGGTGGTGATCGATGAAAACGGCCTTATTCTGAGTCTGGACACCGGCGAAAGCCACGACCCCGCGAGCCTCGAATACCACCACGGCATCATCGTGCCCGGCTTCGTGAATACCCATTGCCACCTCGAACTGTCGCACATGAAAGGCCGCGTACACACCGGCACAGGGCTGCTGCCTTTTCTGCAGAACGTGGTCAAATTCCGGGAGATTCCCATGGAGGAGATCCTCGACGCCATCGAAAAAGCCGACCAATACATGTACGACGCCGGCATCGTGGCCGTGGGCGATATTTCCAACAAACTCGACACCGCAGCCGTAAAAGCCAAAAGCAAGCTGCGCTATTACACGTTTGTGGAGATGTT
>JAEUUQ010000169.1 GCA_016787505.1 Saprospiraceae bacterium
GGCTTTACCAGCGCGACAGCCTGCTGGCCTGGTCAAAAGAAGACTGGGTGTTTCCGGGTGATATTACCTCGCGCATAGACACCCTGCCCTCCCTCCTGGTCGACTCGCTGGGAGAGCATTGGTATGCCTGCTGGTCAAAAAGGTTGCCTGCCGATTATTACCTCATTGCCACTTTGCCCCTCACAAAAGCCCATTTGCCCTTACCACAGGGTTGGCAATTTAGTCGGGATAAACACCCCCTGTTTCTCTCCTCCCTTTCCGGGAAACAGCTTTGTTATATCAAAACGCCCAATGTCTGGCTGCCTCCACATTTGCGAATCCTCTCCATAACGTTGCTCGGCTTGCTTTCGCTAATGGCCGTGATAAGCGCTAATGCCTGGGCCAATAAGTTGGTCAACTCTGGCAAAAACTGGCCCGGCTTTGCAATTAGCTGTCTTACTGCCTGTGGCATCATGTCAGGCTGGCAAGTATTCGCACAAAGGGCCGGATGGGAGATACTTACGTTCTTCGAACCTATGCCTTCATTGCCCAGGCCTTTGAACACCCCGGCGCAATGGGTGATCGCAACGCTGCTGTTACTCTGGATAAGCGCATTATTTAACCGAATAAAACAGCCTAAGAAGGTAATTGCTCCATCAACCGGAGTGCTGGGCAGCTTGCTGCTCATCCAGGGACTTTGTGCCGGCATCATGTGGTCTTACTTGTATAGCTGGGGCCGGTTATTACAAGACGCCAAGATACATCTGCAGGCAAGCACCATTTTTGAAATCCCGCCATTGGGAATCGCCATTGTCGCCTGCGGCTTGCTTATGGCGATTACGGTGTTTATCCTGGTACACCGCCTCCAAACCGGGCTAATACTTGTGGTCAAATCACTCTCCCTGCGTTTATCGACGGCTGCGGCATTAGCCGTAGGCGCCGCCCTGCTGCTGCCTTCTTCCGTACTTAATTTATCTATGCTGGAACTCGGCCTGGTTGTATTTTTATTCCTGGTGTTTTTTGACCTGTATGCCGACCAGGAAACACCCGGGCTGATATGGCTTTTTGTCTGGATTGCGCTTATCGCCGCTTTTTGCGCTGCCTTTACGCACAACGCATTGTCGAATAGCGTTAACCAAGCGGATCTTTCGCCTTATCCGGGGGTAATGCCGCTATTTTCCCTTTCTTTTTCCTTACTCGTTGCACTGGTAATCGGCCTGCTTTCACTAAACTATTACACCCACACCATTTCTTCCCTGCTTAATGGGTTAAAACCATCGCTGCGGCGCCGCCTTCAGCAATATCTTATTGTGTATACGCTGCTGGGGTTTGCATTTATAGGATGGGTTACGGGTAGTTATTTTAAAGAATCTACTTCCCAACTCAACCAGCTTCGTCGCGAAGAAAAAATCAACCACTTGTCAGCTACCATAAGGTATGTAGCGCCTCATATTATCAAAAGTGAATTGCCCTCACTAGCCGCAAACTATAACGCTATTTTGGGATTGTATTCTGCTCAAGGCCTTTTACAACAAACCGCCACTGTGCCCGGCGTTCATACCAACGGCCTATTGCCTATTATGCCCCCTGGTTTTTTGCTTGCCGATACCGGCGCAATGAACTACCTGTTTCGAACCGATGAAAGTACTTTTATTCCGGTTAGTGAAAAAGGAGGTAAAGTGCTGGCGTACGTCGGCCTGAGTGAGGAATCCGCCGAGATACAGCTAAACACCTATTTCTATCCCTTGCTGGAAACCTTCCTTACATTGTATATTTTCCTCCTTCTGGCATCGGGGGCCGTCGCCATCGCTATGTCAAATTCTATTACAAAACCCATCGAACAAATCGGTGCTAAACTGGGCCGCGTACAATTGGGGCAAAATGAATTGCTCGAATGGCACACCCGCGACGAAATCGGCGAATTGGTAGCCCAGTATAACGCCATGATCGCCAAACTGGACGATAGCGCGCGCCAGTTGAAACTGTCGGAACGCGAAGGCGCCTGGCGCGAAATGGCCAAACAGGTAGCCCACGAAATCAAAAACCCGCTGACGCCCATGAAACTCAGCGTTCAACTCCTCCAACACGCTGTAAAAACCCGCCCCGAAGAAGCTAACCAACTGATGACGCGTACCGCTCAAACACTTATTGAACAAATTGACAACCTGGCCCGCATCGCCAGCGAATTTTCCCATTTTGCGCAAATGCCCCGCCCCGAAAACGAAGAATGCAACCTCAACCTGATCGTACAAGCCGTAGGCGATTTATTTGGCAAAAGCCAACCCGAACACGGCGTGGCTATTACCTGCCAACTCCCCCCTACCCCACTCCTGGTTTTTGCCGATAGAAGCCAACTCTTGCGCGTACTCAATAACCTCGTTAAAAATGCTATCCAGGCTATCCCCGACGGAAAACAGGGAATCGTCAATATATCTCTGGTACAACAAGATCAAAAAGCGGTGATCATGGTGGCCGATAACGGCGAGGGCATCCCCGATGAGTTGCAGGAAAAAGTGTTTTTTCCCAATTTTACTACCAAATCCTCCGGCATGGGCCTCGGCCTCGCTATGTCTAAAAATATCGTAGAAGCCGCCGGCGGCAACCTCTATTTTTTTACTGAAAAAGATAAAGGCACCTCCTTTTTTGTGGAATTGCCCCTGCTGAATGACGAATGACGAATGACGAATGACGAATTATGAATCAATTATTAATAAATTAAATAATTTTTAAATAAAAACATATTCGTAATTCGTAATTCCCCATTCGTAATTAACCTCAACAATCTCGCCGTTCCGCTGTTTTATAGCAGAATTCACACATATAAGACAATGAAAATCGCCGTCATAGGGGCAGGAATTGCCGGGCTCGCTTCCGCCGTCAGAATGGCCTGCCGCGGCTATCAGGTGGAAGTCTTTGAAGCCAACGCCTACCCCGGTGGCAAACTCTCCGAGTTTTCCCTCGACGGGTATCGCTTCGACGCAGGTCCTTCCCTGTTTACCATGCCCCATTATGTGGATGAACTATTCGAACTGGCGGGTGAAGACAGCAGCCGGCATTTTGAATACGTCAAACTTCCTGTGGTCTGCCACTACTTCTGGGAAGACGGAACCCGGCTAAATGCCCATGCCGATCCTCAATTATTTGCCCAGTCGGCATCCGATACCCTCGACGTGCCCCCTGGCGCCGTATTAGATCTATTACGCGACGGTAAGAAAAAATACGAAATCACCGGCCGCATCTTCCTCGAACAATCCCTCCACAAACTCGGCACCTGGCTGCAATGGAAGGTACTCAAAGCTATGTTCCAGATACCCGGGCTCGATTTGTTTACTTCAATGAACAAAGTGCACGAACGCACCGCGCACCACCCCAAGCTGGTGCAACTTTTCAACCGCTTTGCCACGTATAACGGATCTAATCCCTACAAAGCGCCCGGACTACTGAGCATGATCCCCCATTTCGAACACGGCATAGGCGCTTTTATGCCCAGCAAAGGCATGTACGCCATCACCCAAAGCATCTACGAACTCGCCCTGCGAAAAGGCGTCAAATTCCACTTTAACACCCCCGTATCCGAAATTACCGTCGAAAACGGCCGCGCTACCGGCATTGTCGTCAACGGCCAACCCAGGGCCTACGATCGCGTAATCAGCAACATGGACGTGTACTACACTTACAAAAAACTGCTGCCCCGCCAGCCCCATCCCGAACGCACGCTGAATCAGGAAAAATCGACCTCCGCCCTGATTTTCTACTGGGGTATCCGCCGGTCTTTTCCCGAGCTCAATTTGCACAACATCTTTTTTAGCGATAACTATCGCGCCGAATTCGACCACCTGGCCGCCGGCAAGCTTTGCGACGACCCTACGGTTTATATCAACATTACTTCTAAATACTGCCCCGAAGACGCCCCCGCCGGCTGCGAAAACTGGTTTACGATGATTAACGTGCCCTACGACAGCGGTCAGGATTGGGATTCGCTCAAAGCCAGGGCGCGCGAACAGGTACTCGACAAACTCAGCCGTATACTCGGTGTCGACCTCAGGCCGCTCATCGCCTGTGAGGATACCCTCGACCCCCGCGGCATCGAACAAAAAACCTGGTCGCACCTCGGCGCTTTGTACGGCACCAGCTCCAACAACCGCATGGCCGCTTTTATGCGCCACCCCAATTTCAGCTCCCGCATTCGCCATCTCTACTTTTGCGGCGGCAGCGCACACCCCGGAGGCGGTATCCCCCTGTGCCTGCTCTCGGCCAAAATCGTAGACCAAGTCCTGGAACATGCGTAATCCCAATATCACAATAGCCATACTGGTTATTTTTTATGTAGTGGGCATCGTGGGCGCCACCCTGCCCATTCACCCCGATTTCCTGCTGCTCACCCCATTCAATCTCTTGTTGTCTCTGGTTCTCGTTTTGTGGCATCACCCTCAATGGAGCAAGGCCACCTACATCGTATTGATAAGCAGCCTGGTAGTGGGTTATTGCGCCGAGTTATTTGGCGTTCAAACCGGTCTTTTATTTGGTGATTATTACTACGAGCAGGTGCTCGGCCCCAAACTCTGGGACACCCCCCCCATGATCGGCGTCAACTGGATATTACTCACTTATTCCGCCGGCGTACTGGTCAACCACCTGGCTCCCAATCGGCATTGGGTAGCCAAAGCGGCTATTGCAGCAGCAGCTATGGTGCTTCTGGATGTCGTTATTGAGCCGGTAGCCATTCACTACCATTTCTGGCAATGGACTGACGGCTATCCCCCTTTACAAAACTACGCAGGCTGGTTTGTCATAGCCTTCCCCCTGCAATTGTTGTTTATGAAAACCCAGGGTTTTATCCGCAACAAAGTGGCCATAGCGTTGTTTTTGTTGCAATGGGTCTTTTTTTTGAGCCTGTTTCTGGTATCTTCTGTTGTCAGTTATCGGTTGTCGGTTATCAGTTTCTAAGAACCGACAACCGAGAACCGACAACCGACAACCCACAACCGACAACATGACAGCCATCATCTACATCCTCACCACCCTCGCCGCCATTGCCGGCATGGAATTCGTCGCCTGGTTTGCGCACAAATACATCATGCACGGCTGGCTATGGCGCTGGCACGAAGACCACCACAAGCCGCACTACGAAAAACACGGCTTTTTCGAGAAAAACGACCTGTTTTTCCTGGTCTTTGCCATTCCCAGCATGTTTTGCTACATCGCCGGACTGGCCACGCCTCATCGCTGGCTTTTGTTTGTAGGCATAGGCATCTCCATTTACGGGCTGATCTACTTTCTCATTCACGACGTATACATCCACCGCCGTTTCAAGTGGTTCCGCCAGCTCGACGGAGATTATTCGCGTGCCATCCTGCGCGCCCACGGCGCCCACCACGCCAAAACCACCAAAGAAGACTGCGAGTCGTTTGGATTATTGGTGGTAAACCCGAAGTATTTCAAGAAACGGAGTGCGTGGAAATAGAGACTCGAATTACGAATGTTTAATTACGAATTACGAATGATTTTTAATTATATAATTATCAATTAATTAAATAATTCGTAATTCGTCATTCGTAATTAACGCAAGAGGGGCATCCTGGAAAAATCCGGGATGCCCCTCTTAGCATATCTTAGCTCGAAACTTACTTCTCGATTTCTTCGGCTTCTTCGCCGGCAGTTTCGTTGAGATCATTGGCGGCTTCGTCAGCAGCGGCCTCCAGGGTGTCGGCGGCGGCTTCCTCAGCTTCTTCGATTTCAGGTTCTTCCACTACCGGGGGAGCTGCCGGAGCGGCTACCTTAGCGGTGGCTGTCGCGGCCGTCTTCTCGCCCGCGCCCGAACCGCCGCGGCGTGTTCTGCGCTTCTTGGCGCCTGCCGAATCCTCTTCTTTGCCTGGTTTGTAGATCTCGTTATAATCTACAAATTCAATCATAGCCATCTCGGCGCCGTCGCCCTTGCGGAAGCCCGTGCGGAGGATGCGGATATAACCGCCGGGGCGGTCGCCCACCTTTTCAGCGATAGGGCCGAACAACTCCTTGACAGCTTCTTTGCTTTGCAGGTAGCTGAAAATTACGCGACGGGAATGCGTAGTATTGCTCTTGGCTTTGGTTACCAGCGGTTCGATGTAAGTGCGAAGCGCTTTGGCTTTTGCCAAAGTAGTTTTAATGCGCTTGTGTTCTACGAGCGCAGTCGCCAGGTTGCGCATAAGCGCCCTGCGGTGGCCTTCTTTGCGGCCAAGGTTGTTGACTTTATCACCGTGCCTCATGACGAGATGGTTTTGACTTCGCAACACACAATCTGCCGGCGGCATCGCCTTTTACCCCAGGCAGGTAAACATCGGCAGAAAGGTAATTGCAGGTTAAAAAATGGCGCCTGTAAAAAAATTATTCTTCGTCAAGTTTGTACTTGGAGAGGTCCATGCCAAAGGTCAGGCCTTTTTCCTGGAGCAACTCCTCGATTTCTACCAGCGACTTCTTACCGAAGTTGCGGAACTTGAGCAGTTCGTGTGTGTCGTACTTCACCAATTCGGCCAGCGTATTGATCTTGGCTGCTTTGAGGCAGTTGTAGGCGCGAACGGAGAGGTCGAGGTCTTCGAGCGAAGTCTTCAGCAGCTTGCGCATGTGGAGGATATGCTCGTCCACAATATTGTCTTCGCGGCTGGAAGCGTCGTCGAACGTAATATTTTCGTCGGTGATCAACATCAGGTGCTGGATCAGGATGCGCGAAGCTTCCTTAATAGCATCTTCGGGGTGGATCGTACCGTCGGTTTTTACTTCAATCGTCAGTTTTTCATAGTCGGTACGTTGACCCACACGCGTATTTTCTACGCGATAAGCCACGTTTTTGATCGGCGTGTAGATGGCATCCAATGGAATAACGCCGATGGGTGCATCTTTGGGGAGGTTGTCGTCGGCGGGCACATAGCCGCGGCCTTTCGTTACAGTGAGTTCGACTTCGAGGTTGACAAACGGCTCCATGTAGCAGATATGGAGCTCGGGGTTCATCACCTTAAAGACATTCGTAAACTCCTCGATATCGCCGGCGCGGAACTCGTCTTTGCCCGTGATCGTCAGGTAGATTTTTTCATTAGACACGTCATCGTCGGCGATGAGTTGCTTGAGGCGTACCTGCTTAAGATTGAGAATAATCTCCACCACATCTTCCACCACGCCGCGGATAGTGCCGAACTCGTGTTCAACACCAGCGATGCGGACGGCCGAAATGGCATAACCCTCGAGTGAAGAGAGCAGCACCCGGCGCAGCGAATTGCCTACCGTTTGGCCGAAGCCCGGTTCGAGGGGCTTAAATTCGAAAATCCCTTCAAAGTCGTTTGCTTTTTGCATAACGATTTTGTCGGGTTTCTGAAAATTGAGGATACTCATACGTTGAATTAAACTTTGGTGGGATGAATAACCCTGCTGGGATTGCTTATAACAAAAAAGCGTATTGACAGCCGGTGTCCGGCTGTCAATACGAAGCAATTATTTCGAGTATAATTCCACGATCAACAACTCGTTGATCTTCTCGGGTATCTGTTCGCGTTCCGGATAGGCCATGAAAACGCCTTCCATCTTGTCGGGGTTGAATTCCAACCAGGGAAACTTGCGCACTTCTTTCTTGTTGCCTACGCTTTCCTGGATAACGTCCAGCGACTTGGACTTACCCTTTACGCCGATCACCTCGCCGGGGCGGAGGCGGCGTGAAGGGATATTGCTCACCATGCCGTTAACCGTAATATGGCGGTGCGTAACCAACTGGCGGGCGGCGCGGCGCGTAGGCGCGAGGCCCATGCGGAACACCGTATTGTCCAAACGCGATTCGAGCATCTGGAGCAAAATAGTGCCGGTTACACCGCTTTTGCGGCTGGCTTTTTCAAAAAAGCTGCGGAATTGGCGCTCCAGCAGGCCGTAAGTATATTTGGCCTTTTGCTTTTCCATAAGCTGCACGGCGTAATCGGAGCGCTGCTTGCGCTTGCGCGTGAGGCCGTGTTGTCCCGGAGGATATTTCTTCTTTTCGAATGCCCGGTCATAACCGAAAATCGGTTCGCCAAATGCTCTGGACTTCTTGGTAGCGGGACCTGTATATCTTGCCATTGTTAAATAGTAAGTTTGCGATTATCGTTAGCAGCATTAAACCCTGCGGCGTTTCGGTGGACGGCAGCCGTTGTGCGGAATCGGCGTGATATCTTTAATCCGGGTCACCTTGATGCCCGAAGAATCGATAGCGCGAATAGCCGCTTCGCGACCCGAACCCGGGCCTTTTACCAATACTTCTGCGGTTCTGATACCCGCTTCGTAGGCCACTTTGGCGGCGTCGCTTGCTGCTACCTGAGCAGCGTAAGGCGTATTTTTCTTAGAGCCTTTGAAGCCCGCCTTGCCTGCCGACGCCCATGATACCACCTGTCCCTGCTTGTTACACAGCGAAATGATGATATTGTTGAAGCTCGCCTGGATAAACACGATGCCTTCAGCGTCTACTTTGACTTTCCTTTTTTTAACTTTCTTTGCTGCTTTTGCCATTGCCTGAATGCGTATTATTTAGCTCAAAAAGCGATTAAGCATGATTACTTGGTGGCCTTTTTCTTGTTGGCTACCGTTTTGCGCTTACCCTTACGGGTGCGTGCATTGGTGCGCGTGCGCTGCCCGCGAAGGGGCAAACCTTTACGGTGACGGAGCCCGCGATAGCAGGCAATATCCATCAGTCGTTTGATACTGAGTTGCACTTCCGAGCGAAGTTCGCCTTCTACCTTCATCTCATTCTGGATGAGACGGGAGATCTCGCGAACGTTATCGTCGGTCCAGTCCTGTACCTTTACATTTTCGTCTATGCCAGCCTTTTCAAGGATAGCTTCGGCAGAGGATTTACCAATACCGTAAATGTAAGTGAGGCCTATTACACCTCTTTTATTCCTTGGTAGATCAATACCTGCAATACGAGCCATTGTGTTGCGTAATTATTTTGACAAACCGTTTATTAACCCTGACGCTGCTTGTACTTGGGATTCTTCTTGTTGATAACATAAAGCTTCCCTTTCCTTCTCACGATCTTGCATTCGGCAGAGCGTTTTTTGATCGATGGTTTTACTTTCATGATTCCGCGGTAGTTTACTTGTAACGGTAAATTATTCTTCCCCTCGTCAGATCATAAGGCGACATTTCTACTGACACTTTATCACCCGGCAAGATGCGAATGTAATTCATCCGCATTTTTCCCGAAATGGTGGCCACTATTTGGTGGTCATTTTCGAGCCTTACCCTAAACATGGCATTCGATAAGGCTTCTTCAATAATGCCGTCTTGTTTGATCAGGTTTTTTTTAGCCATATTCCGAATTTCGGAGTGCAAAGATACTACAACACTTCGGTTTTTTATGCGATTAGCTAAAAAAATCGACGCGTTATATCCCTTTTGCCCTTATATCGCTGATAGCACCGTTTTTTTAGGCTACCAACGCTTTTAATTCAACCTCTCTTATGTGGTCGTTTTGCCGGATAGCCGCCTCAATCATGCGATGATCGGAGAGGATATCGGCTTGTGTTTTGCCTACAGCTACCGAATGCTCATAATGGGCAGAGGGTTTGCGATCTTTTGCGTAAATCGTCCAGCCGTCTTTTCCTGTCATCACTTCTTTTCGTCCCATATTCACCATAGGTTCTATGGCGATCACGAGTCCTTCCTGCAATTTGACGCCTTTTCCTCTTTGTCCGTAGTTGGGCACTTCAGGCGCCTCGTGTAATTCGCGGCCTATGCCGTGCCCTACCAATTCGCGCACTACGCCGTAGCCGTTTTCCTTCTCCACATAATACTGTATGGCGAAACTTATATCGCCCATTCGTTTTCCGGCCACGGCCTGCTCTATTCCTTTGTACAGCGAGGTATTCGTTACCCGCAACAACTCCATCACATCTTCGGGTACATCGCCCAGCGCAAAAGTATAGGCGGAATCGCCGAAAAATCCGTTGAGCTGTACCCCGCAATCGACAGAAACCACGTCGCCACTTTTGAACACCTGGTTTTTGTCGGGGATACCGTGCACCACCTGGTCGTTTAAAGACACGCACAAAGTGGCAGGAAAACCCCTGTATCCTTTGAATGCCGGCACACCGCCGTGATCGCGGATCAGTGTTTCGGCTGCTTTGTCAATTTCGGCGCCTGTCATACCCGGGCGAAGAATAGAGGCCACTTCTGCCAATGCGCTACAGACCAGCAAGTTGCTCTGGCGCATCAATTCGATTTCTTCGTCCGTTTTATAAAATATCATACGCTTGCGATGATCGTGCGATTACATATTGGCGCCGATGCCTTGCATACGGCTGCGTCCCTGGATGCGACCCGATTTTACGAGGCCGTCGTAGCGGCGCATCAGCAGATGGCTTTCAATTTGCTGTAGCGTATCGAGGATTACCCCTACAAGGATCAACAACGTAGTGCCGCCGAAGAAGGTAGCAAACGAAGAGTTGATACCGAAGGCGCCGGCAAAAGCAGGCATAACCGCGATAAGCGCCAGGATAATAGAACCCGGCAGCGTAATACGCGTAGTCACCGCATCGATATAATCGGAAGTCTCTTTACCTGGCTTGATACCCGGAATAAACGCGTTTTGGCGCTTCAGGTATTCGGCATACTGCTGGGGGTTGACCATAAGAGCCGTGTATACGTATGTAAACACCACCACCAGTGTGAAATACAAGATATTATAAGGCCCCGAGGTATAATCGTTGAGCGCGCGCACCACACCCGAACCGGAGGCGGAATCGCCGCCGAGGAATTGGAGTGCGGTTGCAGGCAGGAACATCAGCGCTTGCGCGAAGATGATAGGCATCACACCTGCGGCATTTACCTTGAGCGGAATATAGTCGCGGGCGCCGGCCACCGGCATATTATTGGAGCCGCGGCCCACCATGCGCTTGGCAAATTGAATAGGAATTTTCCGAACCCCGGTAATGATCAATACCATAGCCATGATCAGTACAAACAGCATAGCCATTTCGAGTACGAACATCAGCGCGCCGCCCTTTTCGAGTTGCGACTGGAATTCGAAAATGATAGACTCGGGCAAACGGGCGATAATACCGGCCGAGATCAGCAACGAAACGCCGTTGCCAATACCCCTGTCGGTGATGCGCTCACCCAACCACATTGAAAATACCGTACCTGTAGACAGGATAATGCTATTAGAAAGCCAGAAAACCACATCCGGAATAGAGGGGTCTACGGCATTCATACCCTTTACATAGGTCAGATAAGCGCCGCCCTGAACCAGCGTAATAGCAACCGTCAGCAAACGGGTGATCTGGTTGAGTTTGCGGCGGCCCGACTCTCCTTCTTTTTGTTGCAGGCGCTGGAAATAAGGCACGGCAAAGCCCAGCAACTGCACAATGATAGAGGCTGTGATATAGGGCATAATACCCAATGCGAGTATTGATGCGTTATTAAAGGCGCCGCCGGTAAACACATTGATAAGGCCCAACAAGTCGTTGGGGTTCGTGTTTTTGGCGATAGAAGCCTGAAGTACCTGCGGGTCGACGCCTGGCAACACCACGTAGGAGCCGAAGCGGAATACCGTGAGCAGACCAAGCGTAAGGAGAATACGAGTTCTCAGTTCCTTGATCTTCCAGATATTCTTGAGCGTTTCAATAAATTTTTTCATCGTAAGTCAATTATACGAGATTAACACTACCGCCAAGTGCTTCGATGGCTTGCTTTGCAGCAGCCGAGCAGGCATGAACCGTCACGCTGATCTTAGCTTTCAGTTCGCCGCGAGCGAGCAGTTTAACTTTGTCGTTCTTATTAACAACGCCCTTGTCTACCAGCGTATTGAAATCGATAGCAGAAAGCTTATACCTATCGGCAAGCGTTTGCAGCTTGTCGAGATTGACAGCAATATACGCAACGCGGTTCACGTTTTTGAAACCAATCTTGGGCAATCGCATTTGGATAGGCATCTGGCCGCCTTCGAAGTGGCGCTTTCTTTTGTGGCCCGAGCGAGCTTTGTCGCCTTTGTGGCCACGCGTAGAAGTGCCACCATGGCCCGAACCGGTACCACGCGCGATGCGCTTGCTATTCTTAACAGCGCCGGCGGCAGGTTTCAAATTATGCAGTTCCATTGATCACAACTTTTAAAGTTCATACCATAATTAAGCCTGCTCAACCTTTACCAGGTGGCTAACTTTTTCAACCATTCCCAAAATCTGGGGCGTGGCTTCGTGCACAACAGTTTGGTTCATACGCTTGAGTCCGAGCGCAATAATGGTCTCTTTCTGGCGTCTTGGCCGGTCAATGGTGCTTTTGACCTGAGTTACTTTGATCTTGCTCATTGGCGGAAATATTTTTACCCATTGAACAGTTTGTCTAATGAAATCGAGCGCTGACGGGCAATCTCCGACGGGTTTCTCAATTGCGATAGCGCATCGATTGTGGCTTTTACCACGTTGTGGGGGTTGGAAGACCCCTGCGACTTAGCCAGAACGTTGTGGATGCCTGCGATTTCAAGTACATGGCGCATAGCGCCGCCGGCGATAACGCCCGTACCATCTGCTGCAGGTTTGATCAACACTTTACCGGCGCCGTATTTTCCTTTTTGTTCGTGCGGAATCGTGCTCTTGTGGAGCGGCACCTTGATGAGATTTTTCTTGGCATCATCAACGGCCTTAGAGATTGCGTCGGATACTTCGCGCGCTTTGCCCAGGCCATGACCCACCGTGCCGTTACCGTCGCCAACTACCACAATAGCGGCGAAGCTAAACGTACGACCGCCCTTTGTCACCTTCGCAACGCGGTTGAGGTGTACCAGCTTCTCTTTCAATTCCGTTTCAGCAGGCTTTATTCTGCTAGCACTCTTTTTATTATTTGACATGCTTCCTCTGGAATTAAATGTAATTAGAATTGAAGACCGCCTTCGCGGGCACCTTCGGCCAGTGATTTCACCCGGCCATGGTAAAGGTAACCACCGCGATCGAAAACGACCGTAGTTATTTTTGCTGCCGCAGCGCGTTCGGCAAGTAATTTGCCTACTGCGCGAGACTGATCGCTTTTATTGCCTGTATTGGCAACGGCTGTTTCTTTCGAAGAAGCCTGCGCGAGGGTGCGGCCCGAAATATCGTCAATACACTGGCAATAGATAAACTTGTTGCTGCGATAAACGCTCAAGCGAGGGCGCGCTGCCGTGCCTCTTATCTTCTTGCGAATGCGATAATGAATACGTTTTCTACTTTCTGCCTTAGTGACACTCATGTCTGTTGCATTTTACCGCCTTAGTGTAGGGAGAATTCCAAACCCAAGGCGCCTTGCGAAAAAACAATACAACGAAAAAATTATTTGCCGGCCGTTTTGCCTGCCTTGCGGCGAATTTGCTCGCCCACAAATTTGATACCCTTGCCTTTGTAGGGCTCCGGTTTGCGGAAAGAGCGAATCTTTGCGGCGATCTGCCCCAACAACTGCTTGTCGTGGCACTCCAGGCGAATAAGCGGGTTTTTACCCTTTTCCGTTTTGGTTTCCACCTTTACTTCGGGCGGAAGGTAAAACATAATCGGGTGCGAAAAGCCCAGTATCAATTCCAGTAGCTGGCCGGTATTGCTCACGCGATAACCTACGCCCACTACTTCCATTTCTTTCACGAAGCCGTTGGAAACGCCCTCTACCATATTGTACAGCAGGGCGCGGCTAAGGCCGTGCATCGCGCGGTGGCGCTGGGAATCCGTAGGGCGCTTGATCTCTATATCGGCTTCGCCCACTGCAATTTCCATATCAGCGTCGAATTGCTGGGACAATTCACCTTTAGGACCTTTCACCGTGACGAAATTGCCCTTGCTGACATCTATCTTAACGCCTTTGGGCAGTGAAATGGGAAGTTTACCAATCCTAGACATGTTAATATCTTTTTAGTCCCAACAATATTAGTATACATAGCAAACCAGCTCGCCGCCCAGATTCTGGGTACGGGCTTGTTTGTCAGTCATTACACCTCTGGAAGTAGACACGATGGCTACGCCCAGGCCGTCAATCACGCGGGTGAGTTCATCGGCTTTGGCATACTGTCGCAGGCCTGGCCGGCTGATCCTTCCCAATTCGCGGATGACCGGTTTTTTGCTGAGCGGGTCGTACTTCAGGGCGATTTTAATCACGCCTTGCGTACCTTTGCCACCTTCGTCTTCAAACTTATATTTGAGGATAAAACCCTGATCGTAGAGGATTTCAGTGATGCGCTTTTTGAGATTGGAAGCAGGAATCTCGACAATCTTGTGACCTGCCTGTTGCGCATTGCGGATGCGGGTGAGATAATCCCCGATAGAATCTGTTACTGCCATGATTTTGGATTGTGCCGGTTGGTATTCCCTACCTGGAACCTGACCGACAGTTTTGCCATTAAAAAAATTACCAACTTGCTTTAGTAACGCCGGGTATTTTGCCATTGAGCGCCATATCGCGGAATTTCACGCGACACAGCCCGAAATAGCGAATATAGCCTTTGGGGCGGCCCGTAAGTTTGCAGCGGTTGTGCAAACGGATCGGGTTTGAGTTGCGAGGAAGCGCATCGAGTTCATCCCATCTGCCTTCTTCCTTGAGTTGCTTGCGCAAATCGGCGAATTTAGCCACCAGGCGTTCGCGTTTTTTCTCGCGTGCAATGATCGATTTCTTTGCCATAGTACTACGTGTGCAATTTTAGCTGCGTTGCTGATTTTTAAACGGCATGCCCATCAATTTGAGCAGTGCCAGCGCCTCGGCATCCGTCTTGGCCGTGGTCACAAAAGTAATGTCCATACCCGTGATCTTGCTCACCTTGTCGAGGTCGATTTCGGGAAAGATAATATGCTCGGTGACGCCCATCGAATAATTGCCGCGGCCGTCAAAGCTTTTGTCATTAATACCGCGAAAGTCGCGAACGCGGGGCAAAGCCACCGAGATCAATCTTTCGAGGAATTCGTACATGCGGTCGGCGCGTAGTGTAACGCGCGCGCCGATAGGCATACCTTCGCGAAGTTTAAAGTTAGAAACCGAAGTTTTGGCTTTAGTCGGTACGGCCTTTTGGCCGGCAATAAGCGAAAGCTCAGCGAGTGCGTTGTCTACCAGTTTTTTATCACCGGTGGCATCGCCCACACCCTGGTTGATAGAGATCTTTACGATCCGGGGTACCTCCATAATAGAGCCGTATTGAAACTGCTCCAAGAGGGCGGGTACTACCTCTTCGCGGTATTTTTTCTTGAGTTTAGGATAATAGCTCATCACTTAATAATGTTGCCGGTTTTTTTAGAATAGCGCACAAGTTTGCCGTCATCTTCCTTTCTGCCTACGCGGGTAGGTTCGCCTGTGCGGGGGTCTACCAGCATCAGGTTAGAAAGGTGAATAGGCGCGGGCAGGTCGATAATACCGCCGTTGGGATTAGCCTGGGTCGGTTTCTGGTGCTTTTTGCGAATATTGACCCCATCCACGATGGCGCGGTTCTTATCGGGAAATACTTCGAGCACCTCCCTGGGTTTGCTTCTGTCTTTGAAAGCCCCGGAGATCACCACCACCTTATCGCCCTTTTTGATCTTGAGCTTGGGGGTGAACCGCTTGTCGTTGCCAGTTTTCTTTATCATCACTGTTCAGATTAAAAATATCAACCGGGATTAGAGTACTTCGGGCGCCAGAGAAATAATTCTCATGTAGTCTTTTTCGCGTAATTCGCGGGCAACCGGGCCGAAGATACGCGTACCCCTGGGTTCATCCTGGTTATTCAATAGCACGACGGCATTGTCGTCGAAGCGGATATAAGACCCGTCTTTGCGACGAATTTCCTTCCGGGTGCGCACCACAACGGCCTTAGAAACAGACCCTTTTTTGATGCCGCCCGGCGTGGCTTCCTTTACGCTAACCACGATCTTATCGCCAACAGAGGCATAACGGCGCTTGGATCCTCCCAACACGCGAATGCAGAGTACTTCTTTTGCTCCGCTGTTATCTGCGACTTTAAGCCTGGATTCTTGCTGTATCATTACTTGCGTATTTAAAAATCAAACCAAAACGCTTTGTGGCGGCTTACTTCACCTTCTCGACGATCTCCACCAGACGCCAGCGCTTGAGTTTGCTCAAGGGGCGGGTTTCCATAATGCGAACAATATCGCCAATCGAGCACTGGTTATTTTCGTCGTGCGCCATAAACTTATTCGTCTTCTTGACGAATTTGCCGTATATGGGGTGGCGCAAGCGGCGTTCCACAGACACGGAGATGGTTTTGTCCATTTTATTACTGGTAACCACCCCTACTCTTTGCTTCCTGAGATTCCTTTCTGCCATGTCTTTTTTAATTTTTAACGGCGGCGTCTTCTTGCCCTGATTTTGCTGCGCGAAGCGAGTTCTTCGGGTGTTTGTTTCAAAATCTCCCTGCGGCGCACTTCCGTTTGGAGGCGCGCAATATCGCGTCGCATTTCTCTGAGCGTGAGCGGGTTTTCCAACCCTTTGATCGCGTGATCGAACTCCATGCGTTGATAGTCGCTTTGCGCAGCGGTCAATTCGCCTTGCAAATCGGCATCGGTCATCTCCTGAAGTTCCAGATATTTTTTCGTAGCCATTGTTTGATTACGTTATAAGTTAGTCAACATAGTCCGGACGAACCACCGTTTTGGTTAACATCGGCAGCTTTTGTGCGGCGAGGCGGAGCGCTTCCTGCGCTACGTCTGTCGGCACGCCGTCTATCTCAAACATAATGCAGCCCGGTTTGATCAGCGCTACATAGTGATCGACGGCGCCTTTTCCCTTACCCATACGCACCTCTTGCGGTTTGCGGGTCACGGGCTTGTCCGGGAATATGCGGATCCACACTTTTCCTTCGCGTTTCATATAACGCGTCATAGCGATACGTGCAGCTTCGATCTGGCGGTTGGTCAAACGGCCGCCTGCTTGTGCCTTCAGACCGAAAGAGCCGAAGGCAATCGTGCTGCCCCGATACGAAAGGCCGTCATTCCTGCCTTTTTGCTGCTTCCGGTATTTTGTTCTTTTAGGCTGTAACATCGTATTATAAATTTTGCAATAAAGCAATGGCTAAAGCCGCTCAAAAGTAGCTTTTTTGAAAAGCTTGGCAAAGGTACGGCTTTTTTTAGATATTATCCTAACCTCTGCGCTGATTTCTTCCAGCGCCACCGCCGCCGCGGTTGCCGCCGCCACCGGCGCCGCCGCGATTTCCACCGCCGGCGCCGCCGCGGTTACCACCGCCACCGCGATTTCCGCCGCGATCATTGCCGCCGCCTCCGCCGCCTCTTCTTCCGCCGCGATCACCGCCGCGGTCGCCGCGTTCACCGCGATCGCCTCTGCGCTCGCTGCCATAATCGCCGCCGCCGGTAGTTTCCTTTTTAGTAAGGCCTACATTGGGAGAAAGGTCGCGTTTGCCAAACACTTCTCCTTTGCAGATCCATACCTTGATACCGATCTTGCCGTAAACGGTTTGCGCTTCAGTGAGCGAATAATCGATATCGGCGCGGAACGTATGCAGGGGGGTACGCCCTTCTTTGTATTCTTCGGAGCGCGACATTTCAGCACCGCCCAAGCGACCCGAAATGCGCACCTTGATGCCTTCGGCGCCTGCGCGCATCGTAGACTGGATAGACATCTTGATTGCGCGGCGATAATTAATACGGGCTTCGATTTGCTTGGCTACCGTTTCCCCTACGATATTAGCGTCGAGTTCGGGTTTGCGAATCTCAATGATATTGATCTGCACGTCTTTGCCCGTGAGTTTTTTCAACTCCTCGCGGATGCGGTCTACTTCCTGGCCTGCCTTGCCGATAATAATACCGGGGCGGGAGGTGTGGATCGTCACCGTGATGCGCTTGAGCGTACGCTCGATAACCACGCGGGCAATGCCGCCTTTCTGGATGCGCGCATTGAGGTAGGTGCGGATATTTTCATCTTCCACTACCTTTAGGGCAAAATCTTTGTCGGCAAACCAGTTGGAGTCCCAACCACGGATAATTCCCAGACGATTGCCAATCGGATTTGTCTTTTGACCCATACTGTTGGTATAAAATCGTTAAGTATAAATTATTTCTCGTCAGCTTCCACAATCTCAGCGCTCACCGTTTCGCTTTCCAGCGGAATTTGGTTGGCCACCACGATCGTTACGTGGTTGGTGCGCTTGCGAATGCGGTGTGCGCGGCCCTGTGGCGCCGGCTGAAAACGCTTCAACATCGTGCCTTCATCTACAAAAGCCGTCTTGATGACGAGATTGTAGTCGTCGGCATTTTCGGTATTATTGAGTTTGTACACCCAATTGGCCACAGCGGAGAGCACGAGCTTCTCGAGCCAGGTGGCCGCTTCGCGCTTCGAATAGCGCAGAATATAAAGGGCGTCGTTGACGTTTTTCCCTCTAATATTGTCGACCACCAGCCGCATCTTGCGTGCTGACATCGGAACGTTCTTGAGTTTGGCTACTGCTTCCATGTCTCAATTACTTTTTACGGTTGCCAGAGTGTCCCCTGAAATTGCGCGTTGGTGCAAATTCACCCAATTTATGGCCTACCATGTTTTCGGTGACAAACACAGGTACGAAGGTTTTGCCATTGTGTACGGCGATCGTTTCACCCACCATATCGGGGATGATCATCGAAGCGCGCGACCAGGTCTTGATGACCGTCTTCTTGTTGCTCTCCTTCGACTTCAAGACCTTTTCCAACAGTTTGTGAAAGATGTAAGGTCCTTTTTTAATTGATCTTGCCATGATAGTTAATATTACTATTTCTGTGCCGACTTACGGCGCGAGATAATCAACCTGTTAGACATTTTGGTTTTGCTGCGCGTTTTGTAACCCTTAGCAGGCAAACCTTTGCGCGAGCGCGGGTGGCCTCCTGAAGATCTGCCCTCGCCGCCGCCCATGGGGTGGTCAACGGGGTTCATGGCTACGCCGCGTACGTGCGGACGGCGGCCGATCCAGCGCTTGCGGCCGGCTTTGCCCAGCACTTCCAAGCCGTGGTCGGGGTTGGAAGTAGTACCCATCGTAGCTTTGCAGGTAAGCAAAATACGGCGCACTTCACCCGAAGGCAATTTCACGGAGCCGTATTTTCCTTCGCGGCCCGACAGGATACAGCTCGTGCCGGCGCTGCGGGAAAGCGCTGCGCCTTTACCCGGCTGTAATTCTATGGCGTGAATATCGGCGCCGAGGGGTATGTCTTTGAGGAAAAGCGCGTTGCCTGTAGTAGGTGCAGCGCCTTCGCCCGACACAATGCGGTCGCCCACTTTCAAGCCGTGGGGTGCGATGATATAGCGTTTTTCGCCGTCGGCGTAAACCACCAGTGCGATAAAGGCCGTGCGATTGGGATCGTATTCGATCGTCTTCACGATAGCGGGGATACCGTCTTTATCGCGTTTGAAGTCGATCACACGATAGCGGCGTTTGTGGCCTCCGCCGCGCTGGCGCATCGTTCTGCGGCCGTCTTTATTGCGGCCGCCCGACTTCTTCACCGGGCCCATCAGGCTCTTCTCGGGAGCGGAAGTTGTAATTTCGCTATAGGCGTTGCCTATTCTGAAGCGAGTGCCCGGCGTTATCGGGTTATATTTTTTAACTGGCATCTTTAAACCGTATTAAATATTGCCAAAGAAATCAATTTCCTCACCTGAAGCCAGCGTAATCAAGGCCTTTTTGAAGGCAGACACCCGGCCCTGGACTACGCCCGCCTTTGTGCTGCGCTGCTTAACCTTTGCCGGCATAACCATCGTATTGACCGATGCTACGTTGACGCCATACATGGCCTCGACCGCATTTTTAATCTCGATCTTGTTGGCTTTTTTGTCGACAACAAAGCTGTACTGGCTGACCTTCGAGGTGAGCCTGTCTGCTTTTTCCGAAATAATCGGTTTGATAAGAATTCGCTTTGCCATTGCTATACGCTGTTCTTACCCTTAACGGGTTGATTATTCAAAACTATCTGTCAATTTGGCCACCGCGCTTTCCGACAAAATAAGCGTGCCTGCGTTGAGGATCTGGTATGTATTCAGATCGCCTGCGCGAACCACGCCTGCTTTTTGCAGGTTGCGGCTGGACAGAAATACTTCCTTTTCCATATCGGCCGTTACCAAAAGGCTTTTACCTACGATCTTGAGGTTATTCAGGATATCGGTATACGCTTTTGTTTTGGGCGCTTCGAAAGAGAAATCTTCCACTATCAAAATTTTGCCGGCTTGTGCTTTTGACGTCAGAGCCGATTTGCGAGCCAGACGCTTCACCTTCTTATTGAGTTTGAAGCTGTAGTCGCGCGGCTTCGGGCCGAATACACGGCCGCCTCCGGCAAAAAGCGGGCTATTGATATCGCCTTTACGCGAGCCGCCGGTACCTTTTTGGCGGTGCAGCTTGCGCGTAGAACCCGATATTTCGCTGCGTTCTTTCGACTTGTGCGTGCCTTGGCGCTGATTGGCCAGGTATTGCTTCACGCTGAGGTAGACAGCATGCTCGTTGGGTTCGATGCCGAACACATCTTCGGGCAATTCAACTTGCCGCCCTGTTTGCTGTCCCTGGATATTAAACACCTCGATTTTCATCTCTTTGCGAATTTGATATTTGCCTGCCTGTTAACAGCTCCAAATTATTTTTCAATAATAATAAGTGCTCCCTTATGGCCGGGGATCGCTCCTTTAATCAGGATCAGGTTCTTCTCGGGCAGCACTTTGAGTACGCGCAGGTTTTTGACCTTCACGCGGCGACCGCCATCGCGACCGGCCATGCGCATGCCTTTGATTACCTTAGAAGGATACGACGAAGCGCCGATAGAACCGGGCGCCCTCAAGCGGTTATGCTGGCCGTGTGTGGATTCGCCTACGCCGCCGAAGCCGTGGCGTTTTACAACGCCCTGGAAACCTTTGCCTTTAGACACGCCTACTGCGCTGACCTTATCGCCTTCGGCAAATATTTCGTCAACGCGAATAGTTTCGCCGAGTTCTTTAGCAAGTATATTAAAATTGCGAAACTCGACAACTTTACGTTTGGGGTCTGTGCCCGCTTTTTTGAAATGCCCCAGGAGAGGATTTGGCGTATTTTTGGCCTTCGCAACACCGAAGCCTAGCTGAAGGGCCTCATAGCCGTCTGTGTCTTCCGTCTTTACTTGCGTAACGACACAGGGCCCTGCTTCGATTACGGTGCAGGCCACGCTACGACCAGCAGAGTCATATATGCTGGTCATGCCGATCTTCTTACCGATTAATCCGTTCATCAGTCGACATTTTTATTGGACAGATGCCGTATACAGGCTATCCCGCCATGCTAAACTGCACGTAGCGAAATTCCTCGGCGATTTACCTACCCGGGTTGATGAAAAGCCCAGGGATGGGGTAAAACGCCTGCATATTCGGCAACCTGTTATGGTCTTAAGAATATTTGCGCTTACGTCAGCTTAACCTGAATGTCAACCCCACTTGGCAGTTCCAGTTTGGACAGGGCATCCACTGTCTTCTGGGTGGGCGTGTAGATCTCAATGAGGCGCTTGTGAGTGCGTAACTGGAACTGCTCCCGAGATTTCTTATTGACGTGCGGAGAACGGAGCACGGTAAAGATCTTCTTCTCGGTGGGCAGCGGAATCGGGCCAGTCACAACAGCACCACTGTTGCGCACCGTCTTTACGATCTTCTCTGTAGACTTATCTACGAGGTTGTGGTCGTAAGAGCGGAGTTTGATCCTAATCTTCTGATTCATGCCTTCAAAATGAATGAAATAAAGAAATATTTAGCTTATTACACTTTCACGGCGCCTTTTGCCTTTTCGATCACCTCTTTGGCGATGTTGGCGGGCACTTCGTGATAGTGTGAAAATTCCATAGTAGAACTAGCGCGGCCGGAAGTAATGGTACGCAACTGGGTTACGTAGCCGAACATTTCGCTCAGGGGCACTTCAGCCTGAATGGCTACTACGCCGCCGATGCGGGGTTCCTGGCCTTTGGGCATACCGCGGCGACGGTTGAGGTCGCCGATAACCGGGCCCACGTAGTCTTCGGGCGTCACTACTTCCAGTTTCATGATGGGTTCCATCAACATAGGAACCGTTTTGGGAGCAGCTGCGCGGAAGCCTTCTTTGGCGCAAAGTTCGAAAGCGATCGGCTTGGAGTCGACGGCGTGCATCGATCCGTCAAAAACGCGGACCTTCATACTGTCGATGCCGTAGCCGGCCAATATACCGTTGCTCATCATGGCGTTAAAGCCGTCAGTGATGGGCTTCATGTAGTTTTTGTCGATAGCGCCGCCCACGATACCCCAGATAAACTGGAGTTTCTTCTTTCCGTTTTTGAAGTCGTCGCTGTCGAGGAATTCCTGATCGGCGGGGCCGAGTTCGAATTCCATGTCGGCGAACAAACCGGCGCCGCCCGTTTGCTTCTTGAGGCGTTCGCGGTGAGAAACCGTTTTGGTGAGCGCTTCTTTGTAGTTTACCTGCGGCTGGCCCTGGTTGCACTCCACTTTGAATTCGCGACGCAGACGGTCGACGATAATTTCGAGGTGCAATTCGCCCATACCGCTGATGATGGTCTGGTTCGTATCTTCATCGTAGCGAACGCGGAAGGTGGGGTCTTCTTCTGCCAGTTTGGCCAGCGCCATACCCAATTTGTCGAGATCTTTCTGCGACTTGGGTTCTACGGCGATACCGATAACGGGCTCGGGGAAGACCATGCTTTCCAGTACGATCGGATGTTTTTCTTCGCAGAGCGTATCGCCCGTGCGGATATCTTTGAAGCCTACGGCAGCAGCGATATCGCCGGCTTCTACGCGGTCTACCGGGTTTTGCTTATTAGCGTGCATCTGGTAGAGGCGCGAAATGCGCTCCTTATTGTCTGTACGCGTATTCAGCACATAAGAACCGGCGTCGAGTTTACCGGAGTATACGCGGATAAAGCAGAGGCGGCCCACGTAGGGGTCGGTGGCAATTTTAAACGCGAGGGCGGTAAAGGGTTCGTCAACCGAAGGTTTGCGGAAAATTTCCGCTTCTGTATCGGGGTTAGTACCCTTCACAGCTTCGATATCGAGCGGAGAAGGAAGGAAGTAGCAGGCTGCGTCGAGGCAGGCCTGTACGCCTTTGTTTTTGAAAGCAGAACCGCAAAGCACCGGCGTAATCTTCATATTGATCACGGCCTGGCGGATAGCTGCGCGAAGTTCGTCGATCGTGATAGAATCGGGATCTTCGAAGTATTTTTCCATCAGCGAATCGTCGAATTCGGCGGCTGCCTCTACGAGTTTTTCGCGTGTTTCTTTTACCGTTTCAACCAGGTCTTCGGGAATAGGTATTTCCTCGAAAGTCATACCCATATCGTGTTCGTTCCAGATGATGGCCTGATTGGTTACCAGGTCGACAACGCCTTTGAACTTTTCTTCGGCGCCGATGGGCACCTGGAGGGGAATAGCGTTGGCGCCGAGTTTTTCGCGCATATCGTTGACCACCATAAAGAAGTCGGCGCCCGAGCGGTCCATCTTATTGACAAAAGCCAGGCGGGGTACTTTATAGTTGTCGGCGAGGCGCCAGTTGGTTTCCGATTGGGGCTCCACACCGTCTACCGAGCTGAACAGGAAGATCAGACCGTCGAGTACCCGCAGTGAGCGGTTTACTTCCACGGTGAAATCCACGTGACCCGGGGTATCGATGATATTGAAGTCGTATTTCTGGCCGGCCACTTCCCAGTTACATTTCGTAGCTGCCGAAGTGATCGTAATACCGCGCTCCTGCTCCTGCTCCATCCAGTCCATGGTAGCGGCGCCATCGTGTACTTCACCGATTTTGTGAGACACCCCGGTGTAGTAGAGTACGCGCTCCGTGGTCGTAGTTTTACCTGCGTCGATGTGAGCGGCGATACCGATATTTCTGGTGAATGTTAGGTCCTTAGCCATGATAGCTGCTTAAAAAATTAAACTTTAAAGTGAGCAAAGGCGCGGTTAGACTCGGCCATTTTATGGGTGTCTTCGCGGCGTTTTACAGCGGCGCCTTCACCTTTGCTAGCGGCTATGATTTCGGCAGCCATTTTTTCGGGCATACCTTTACCACTGCGTTGGCGCGAAAAGCGGATCAACCACTTCATACCGATCGAAACTTTGCGCTTGGCGCGAATTTCGGTAGGAATCTGAAAAGTAGCGCCCCCTATACGGCGGCTGCGTACTTCTACCTGCGGCATGACGTTATTGAGGGCTTTTTTCCAAATGCCGTGCTCATCCGTCTTCATGCGGTCTTTGACAATATCCATGGCCTCATAGAAAATCTTGAGTGCCGTGCTCTTCTTGCCTTCCCACATCATGTTGTTGACAAACTGAGTAACCATGGGATCGCTATATCGTGGATCCGGGTCGATTATTCTCAGTTTCGGTTTTCTTTTTCTCATTATTAATTAGAGGTTTCGTGAGAAAGAAACATAATTTTATTTCTTCGGACGCTTCGTGCCATAATGCGAGCGGCTCTTCTTGCGATCGACCACACCCGCAGTATCCAGCGCTCCGCGCACAATCGTATAGCGCACACCTGGCAGGTCTTTTACACGACCGCCGGCAACCAGTACGATAGAGTGTTCCTGGAGGTTGTGGCCTTCGCCCGGAATGTAAGCGATGACTTCAATTCCGTGTGTTAAGCGCACCTTGGCCACTTTACGCAATGCGGAGTTCGGCTTCTTGGGCGTCGTCGTATAAACACGCGTACAAACGCCTCGTTTTTGAGGGCATGAGTTCAATGCGCGCGACTTGCTCTTGGTCAGCACTTTTTCCCTGCCTTTGCGTACAAGTTGGTTGATGGTTGGCATACGTTGCTGCTTTCGATTAAAGTGTTCTGTATCTGTAACTACTGCTTGAAAGGACATGCCTTTTCAAAAAGCGATTGCAAAGGTAAGGCTTTTAGTGAAATTACAAAAAGGAATTTTAAAAATATTGTATGCCTTTGACGATCTTTCCTGAAAAGGCCTTATTTGTACCTACCCACAGCAGCTAAACGCGAAAAATACTATTGCCCCTGCCAGACACTTGCCACGCAGGGGCAGGCTTTAGATACGGCTCCATGCCATATTATTAACTGTAAAACGATATCTTGCCGAAATGAATTCAAATTGGCACGAAGAAGCGTATTATACTATACGCACCTACGAAATTGACAGTAAAAAACAAGCTACCCTGCCTGCATTGGTCAAACTGATGCACGAATCGGCCATGCAACACGTGATCAAGCTGGGGGTATCGGTCTGGGATTTGGAGCCGCACCATATCTCCTGGGTGCTGATGCGTCAGCAACTCTTTGTGCATCGCCTGCCCAGACTGGGCGAACAGATCAAAATCGAAACTTACCCTTCGGGATATGAACGGCTTTTCACCTACCGCGACTATAAAGTATACGACGCGGCCGGCGAACTCATCGCCCATTCCAGCTCTACCTGGGTGTTGATGGATACCGTGCAGCGCAGCCTGGCGCGTTTTCCCGGTTTTATTCTGGAGATGCTCCAATTGGCGCCGGCGCCCGAATTGTGCCTGCCCCGTCCTTCCGGCCAATTGCCCAAAATGGAAAAGACCGACCACAGCCTCGACTTTGTGGTGCGCTGGCACGACCTCGACTACAACGACCACCTTAATAATATGTATTACCTGCAATGGATGCTGGAAGCGCTGCCCGACGAGCTATTGATAAGCGGCCGCCTGCGCGCTTTCGATATCCAATACCGCGCCGAAGCCCAATGGAAAGACCAGGTGCGCGCCGAAGTGCAACACCTGCCCAACGGACGTATGCTGCACCGCTTGATTAGGCCCGACGACGGCAAAGAACTGGCCCTGGCACTCAGCGAATGGGAATAAACAAGCGCACAAGTTTTGTTTAAACGGGTTTCCTAATATCTTTAGGACATGAAACTCGATGACGCCGTACAACAACCCTCGGGTACGCCGATACAAAAGGCGATCCTCAATCTGATGTATACCTACCACTGGTTTATGGAACAAACCGGCGAGGTGTTCAACCAATTTGACCTTACGCAACAACAATACAACGTGTTGCGTTTATTGCGAAGCCAATACCCCGACACGGTACCCGTGGGGGTGGTCAAAGAAATGATGATGGACAAAAACCCAGACCTGACGCGGCTTTGCGACCGGCTTTGCGCCAAAGGACTGGCCGAGCGGGGCACCAACGCCCAAAACCGCCGCCAGGTATTGGTGCGCATTACCCCTGCCGGGATGGATCTGCTCAAGCAAATCGACCCGCTGGTACGCGAAAAAGCCAGGGGTTGGGCCCGGCTTAGCGACGAAGAAGCACAACAACTGTCGGATTTACTCGAAAAATTGCGGTCCTGATATGACGACGCGCCTGTCCACCGATTTTTACCGCCGCAGCGACGTAGTACAAGTGAGCCGCGAT
>JAEUUQ010000180.1 GCA_016787505.1 Saprospiraceae bacterium
TAGTGTAATACACAAAATTGGCATGGCACAGGCTGTGTTGAATCTTTCATCGCCAATAGTACTCAATCCGGGTTCTGCCAATCTCCCAAGGATACAAATGCTCAACCAGATACTGGGGGGGGAAACCTCCGGGCGGCTCCATCAAAAATTACACGACGAGAAAAACTTTGCTTTCCGGGTTTTTTCGGAAGTGGAAGCTGATCCTCAGATTGGCAACTGGCAGCTTCAGGCTACCATCCGTAGTAACAAGGTAGATAGCGTTTGCATTGTTGCCCTGGAAGAAATTAAACGATTGCGTACCGAAAAGTTACTACAAGCAGAACTTGTAAGCGCCCGACGGCAGTTGCTGGCCACTTTTGAACAGGATCTGGATCGGCCGGAGTCAATGATCAGGTATTATCTGGATTTGGCCCGATACAAACTCCCGGCAGATTACGACGTAATTTATCGCAAACAACTCAACGAAGTAACTGCCGACGAATTACAGGAATTAGCTGTTAGTTGGTTGAAAATAAATCAATTGCATATATTAGCAGTGGGCAACAAAAACGAACTGGCGCCTGCGCTCAAGCCGCTGGCGCCTGATTCTACCATATATTTTTTTGATAGTTTCGGCAAACCCGAAGAAGAATTGGCTATCGCACTGCCACAAGATGTAGACCCTGCCGGCGTAATTGACCATTATCTGATAGCTATCGGTGGCAAAGAAAAACTGGAAGCAGTGAGGGACCTGAGAGTGGTGATGACCACCCACATCCAGGGAATGAGCATGCAAATCGACCTGACCCAAAAAGCTCCCGCAAAAATGAATATGCGGGTGCAAATCGGCGGCAATGTAGTCAACCAAACCATTTTCGACGGCGAAAAAGCGCAGATTAAAGTCATGGGCAAACCTCAGCCGGTAGATTCAGCCACCTTGGCGGGAATCAAAGAACAGTCCCTTTTATTCCCCGAGCTGCATTATTTACAACTGGGCTATTCCCTGCAGTTGATAGGTGTAGAAATGCTGGATGAGAAGAAGGCTTATGTGTTGGACATAACCCGTCCGGGTGGGAAAAAATTTACATCCTATTTTGATGCGGACACGGGCCTCAAACTGCGCACTATCGCCCTGCAACCAGGCCCCGCAGGCGAAATTGCCGTAGTTGACGACATATTGAGTTACAAAGAAATGGAGGGGATTAAGTTTCCGGCGCAGAAAAAATCTACCGGTATGATGCCCGTTCCCTTAGAGATGGAATTGCTTAGCCTGGAAATCAATAAAGGCGTCGACGATTCATTCTTTAAAGTAGAATAAAGCGGGTCTTTTACAACTTCTTATTAAACTTGTGCATCTTTGTAAGCGCGTAAATTAACCTATGGTTCAAATTTTTGTAACTGGCGGTACCTTTGACAAAAAATACAATTACATCAACGGCGAATTGTATTTCAAAGATACGCACTTGCCCCAAATGCTCGATTTGGGCAGGTGTACACTTGATATCGATGTGAAAACGCTGATGATGGTTGACAGCCTGGAAATGACCGATGCCGACCGGGAGATCATTGTACACAATTGCCGCCGGTCGACATACGACAATATCCTCATCACCCACGGCACCGACCGTATTGTGGAAACGGCAAAGTACCTGGCAGCGGCACATATTGAAGGCAAAACAATTGTGCTGACCGGCGCTATGGTGCCTTATGCCTTTGGCACTTCTTCTGATGGATTTTTTAATTTAGGCAGCGCGCTCGCTTTTGCGCAAACACTCCCCCCGGGCGTGTATGTGGTTATGAACGGCCGCTACTTCCACTGGAATAATGTGCAAAAGAACAAGAAAACAGGCTTTTTTGAAGAGCTTTGAAGCTTTATTTTACTAATATTGCAACATCACAAGCATATCCAATCGCATTATGAAAAAGAATACACAATGGCTTACCGGCCTCCTTTTTTGTATTAGTTTTGTTTCCTCGGTGTCGGCTCAGAAGGATTTTTACGACACGAACACCATCCAGGATGTCCGTATTTCCTTTGAGCAAAAGAACTGGCGTTATATGCTGGATTCTTTGCGCTACAACGGCGATGCACTCCTAAAGGGCAGGGTAGAAATTAATGGGCAGCGCTTTGATGCCGCAGGAATCCGCTATCGCGACGGCAAAGCCTTTACTCCGGGTGGGCGCCGCAACGGCTTGTTCGTGTCGCTAAATTATATGAACGACAGCCAGAACTACCAGGGCTATACCGACCTTGATCTCTCTAGCGCCCTGCGCGACCCCAGTATGGTGAGAGAAGTGCTTGGCTATGAAATTGCCCGCCATTTTGTGCCTGCACCCAAAGCCAACTATGCCAAAGTAACGATCAACGGCGAATACTACGGCCTTTTTGTCAATGTGGAGACAGTCACCGATGCCTTTTTAACCCACCATTTTGGCACTTCGCAAGGCAGTTTGTTTAAAAGCGATCCCAATACGGTCGAACAAGCGCCCGACGGCTGCAAAGCCAAGGCTTATGCTTCGCTGCAGTACGACAAAGACCCCGCTTGTTTTAAATTCCACTTTAAAGGCTCGGATAATGCCGATTGGCGCGAATTAGTTGAATTAACCCGCGTACTTGATGAGTCGCCTGAGGAGATCGACCGCGTGTTGGACGTAGACCGCACGCTGTGGATGCTGGCATTCAATAACTTATTTGTAAATTTAAGTAGCTATGCAGGGCAATATAGCCCCCATTACTATTTGTACAACGATGGCAAAGGCAGGTTTGTACCTGTGATTTTTGACCTCAACCTGGCTATTGGGAGTTTTAAAAATACTGGCGCCGGTTCTGACCTTAGTACAAACGAACTGCTCGAACTACCCGTGCTGCTCCATGCCGACGATGTGACCAAACCCTTGATCAGCGTGCTGTTAGCCGATGAATTGCATAGAAAGCAGTATCTGTCGCATATGCGCACGATCATAGCTGAATTTTTACATAACGGACTTTTCGAAAAAAGAGCCAGGGAATTGCAAGGCCTGATCAGCGACGCGTTTTCAAAAGATAGCAACCGGTATTACCCCGTAGAAGATTTTAATCGCAGCCTGCTTGAAACTATCGGTACGCGCAGCAATATTCCGGGTATTGTTGATTTTATGCAAAAAAGGTTAGCTTATATCGAACAGGATGAATCTTTTCAAGTAGTCCCGCCCGCAATCACAGACGTGAAAGTAACCCACCGGGAACGTTTTTCTACCCAGCAGGTCACTGATTTCAAAATTCAGGCTAAAGTGGAAAAATACGCCAAAAATGTGCGCCTCTTTTACCGTTTTGAAAGCAGCCAGGATTTTGCCGAGTCGCCGATGCACGACGATAGCCGGCATAATGACCAGGAAGCCAACGATGGCATTTACGGCGTAGTCATACAACCCGCACCTGGCTCTACCCGCATAGAATATTACATCATGGCCGAAAACGCAAAAGCAGTAAATTACGACCCATTGCGTTATACTTACAACCGGCATAGCGCTACTTTGTCAGAAATTAACCAATAAACGCACACCGGCATCCTGCTCGCCAGGATGCCGTCATCATAACGCTGTCAATCAATTGACCATGAGGAAAATAGTATTTATTTTCACCTGCTTGTTGCTCGTTGTACAAGTGGTGGTGGCCCAGAATAAACCCAAGGCTAAAACACCGGCAAAGCCCAAAACTACAGTGAAAGCCCCGGCAAAGGCCCCCGCGAAAGCTCCTGCGCAAACTGCCAATACGAACCAGGATTTATACAAACTTGATAATATCCTCGAAGTAAAAATCACTTTCAAAGAAAGCAACTGGGATTCACTGCTCAATTCGTTTAAACAAGAGGGCTATGAAGAAAAACGCCTGGTGGGCGACGTAACGGTCAACGGCGTGAATTACTCCAAAGTCGGTATTCGCTATAAGGGCAGCAGCTCTTTTTTTAATGTAGCTAAAATTGGCGCCTCAAAGCTTCCGCTTAATGTAAAGGTTGACCATATTAATAAAAAACAGGTGCTGCCGGGAGGTTTTACTACACTCAAGCTCTCTAACGTATTTCGCGATCCCAGTTTCCTTCGCGAAGTGATGGCCTATGAAATTGCCCGCAAATACATGCCCTCGCCAAGGGCTAATTTTGCAAAAGTATACGTCAATAACGAGTACCTCGGGCTATACAACTGTACGGAATCAGTAGACGAGAAGTTTTTGCAAACTTTCTTTGGCAGCAATACCGGGCCGTTGATTAAATGCGACCCCGATTACAACGGTAAAAAGATTGAAACCTGCCCGCCTACCGATAAAGCTTCGCTTGTCTATTTTGGAGAGGATTCGCTTTGCTACATGAACCTGTATGAACTGGAAAAGGGTACCAACTGGAAAGACCTGATCAGTCTCATTCATGTAATTAATAAGGCGCCACAGAAACTCGATTCGATTTTTGACGTAGACCAGGCACTCTGGATGATCGCTTTTAATAATGTACTGGTGAACCTCGATAGCTATATCGGCAGGTTGAGCCATAATTACTACCTGTACCGCGATACATTTGGTATTTACCATCCTGTTATTTGGGATATGAATATGTGCTTCGGCGGTTTTCGATACTCCGACGACGGGCCTGCTTTATCAACCGATAAGATGCAGCAACTCAGCCCTATGCTACATTACGATAACGAGCGCAAGCCATTGATTAAACGCCTGCTGGCAAATCCGCTTTACCGGAAGATTTACCTGGCTCACGTGCGCACGATTATTGCCGAAAATTTCTCTAACGGACTTTATATTGAACGGGCGGAAGCGATCCAAAAGCTCATTAAACCGCTGGTTGAAAAAGATGCGAATAAGCTGTATGCCACCGAAAGTTTTGGACAAAATCTCTACCAAACTGTCAAAGTGGATAATTCCAGCGTGGTGGGTATTGTCGAATTGATGAGCGAACGGGTCAATTATCTACTCAACCATCCGGCACTGAAAGGTACTCCCCCGGCTATCTCTAATGTACAACACGCCGTGCAGCCGAATGGAGCATTCATTTCAGCTAAAGTTGCGGGTGCTAAACAGGTATGGTTGTTTTATAGAAATGGCAAGTTCGAACCATTTCAACGCATCCAAATGACTCCCGACAGCCCACGCGAAGGCGATGCAGAAATAAGCCTTGCTAACTGGAGCGCTACGGTGCAAAAGTCTAAAGGCCTACAATACTACCTGGCGGCAGAAGGTGAAAAACACGCCTCGCTCTCTCCGGAAAGAGCTGCAAAAGAATTTCACCAGATCAAATAACCGGCGTGCGTATCCTGCATACTTCCGACTGGCACCTCGGCCAAAAACTGCTCAACTTCGACAGAGAGGAGGAGCATACCCTGGCACTTGACTGGCTCGCCAACGAAGTGCGGGAGAAACAGATTGATATTTTGCTCGTCTCCGGCGATATTTTTGATATCGGCAACCCGCCCAATTATGCCCGAAAGCGGTATTACAGTTTTTTGGCACAGCTCATCGGCTCGCCTTGCCGGCATGTGGTGATTACCGCCGGTAACCACGATTCACCACCCATGCTCGATGCCCCCCGCGAGTTGCTGGAGGCCTTGCATATACATGTAGTGAGCGCCGCACCTGAAAACCTCGCCGATGAACTGCTTATTCTGAACGGCCTCGATGGCCGCCCCGAAGCCCTGGTGGCCGCCGTGCCTTTCCTTCGCGACCGCGACTTGCGGCTGAGCGAAGCCGGCGAAAGCGGCTACGACCGGATCGCCGCCGTGAGCGAGGGCATGAAAGCCCATTACGAGGCGGTGGCCGCCTTGGCCGCTCCATACCGCCAACTCGATATCCCTTTTGTCGCCATGGGGCATATGTACGCCAGCGGCGCTACCGCCTCCGAGCCGCAGAATAATATCTATATAGGTCATGTAGAAAATATGGCTGCCGAGGATTTTCCCGACATTTTTGATTATGTGGCCCTGGGCCACTTGCATCGGGCTCAACAGGTAGGGCGTAAGCGGCATGTATACTACTCCGGCTCACTTATCCCACTGAGTTTTAACGAGATGGCCGACGATAAAAGCTTTTATATTATCGAAACAGAAGGGCGTGCCATAAAATCCGTGCAGGCTTTACCGGTCCCCACTTTCCGCCGGCTAAAAACTATTGAAGGGAATATCGAAGAGGTGAAGGATGCCCTGACTGCTTTTCAAGCCAAAAAAAGAGAAGGACTAAGGCCCTGGGTAGAATTGGTAGTGCATACCGATAGGATGATCCCCCAACTCGACTTGCAACTGCACGCTTTTGCAAAGGATATGCCGCTCGATATCCTGAAGATTAAGCTGTACCGGCAATATCAGCCCCTCGATGCACAACTGGCAGACGAACAGGCCGATCTCAGCGAGATGGAGGTGTTGGAAGTCTTCCAGCGCAAATGCGAAAGCTACGGCGCTCCTCCCGAAGAATTAGAGGAGCTGACCAAGACTTTCCAGGAATTACAAACGTGGATGTCGGACAGAACCCAATCCGGTTAGAATTTAAATGTAAGTCCCACGCTGGGCAAAATAGGCAATTGGTTAACCCGTTTATTGCTGATGCGGTCTACGTAAAAGATGTTGTCCCTGTTGTACACGTTGGTCACGCTAAGCACAGCTTCCAGACTCGAGTTTTTGCTGAATTCTACGGTGCGCTTCAGTGAGGCGTCCAAACGGTGGTAATACGACAGTCGGCCGTCGTTGCGCTTGGTAGATAAAATAGTGCCCAGGTCGTAATTCCCGGTGAGGATGTCGGTCAGCAGCAAATCGTCGAAATTGTTATTTTGGTAAAAGCCCTGTGTGCGCGTGAAAGGGAAACCCGACCCCATATTCCAGCGCAGGCTAAATTCCCAGGCTTGTTTTTTTCCGAAAGAATAGGTGCCGAGCATGTTGATGTTGTGCCTGCGGTCGAAAACCGTCGGGTAGACCTGCTCGCCGTCGTCGCGGTTTACGTAGGTCAGTGAGTAGGTAGCCCACAAGTACAGGTTTTTGTTTTCGTATTTGGCCGACAAGTCGACGCCGTAAGCCTCGCCGGTTTCTGTGACGAAGTCGGGATCCTGGTTGCTGAGCTTATTGAGGTTGATGTTGATCAGTTGCGTGAAGCCTTTGTAATAGGGCTCTACGTTGAGCTGAATCTTTTTGGAAAGGTCTATTTCGAGTCCGCCGATGGCGTGGAATGATTTCTGAAGGCGGTTTTTGGTCGGTGTGTTCGAGCCGGGTTTGTAGAGCGTCTCTTCGGGACCGGCGAGGAATCCTACGAAAAAGTTGACGATGTCGAATTCATTCACCGAGCTGATGAGGTTCTGAGAGTATACGCCGCCCGCCGCTTTAAATCGGAGGAAGTCGGTGATGTTGTATTTTAAACCAAAACGCGGTTCAAACGACATGGCGGCCTGGGAGGCGTAGTAATGCGCCCGGAAGCCGGGTTCGACGATCAGGTTGCCTACTTTGAGTTTGTATTTGGCATAACCGGCCAGCTCAGTGGTGAAGTCGCGCTGGCTATAATTGATGTCTACGGGGTTGACAAACGAGAAGTCAGTGTTAAAACCGGTGAATTCAAAACCGTAATTGACCTGGTTTTTGTGCCCGAAATAGGTGAAATTCAGGATGGCGGAATAGCTGGTAATACCGCTGCGGCGGGGCCTGTCGTCCGATTCGTCCAGCATGATGTCGTATTTGGAGTAGGCTACCGAGCCGTCCATCACCACATTGGAGGAAGGAGGTACCAGGGTAAAATTGGCGCCGCCGCCCGTGGTCGTCCAGTTGAGTTCGGCTAATCCCACAAAATCAAATCGGTCAGTGAAATTGAAACCAAACAGGTTTAATTTGCTGCCATTGCCGCCGAGGATGGATACCTTACCGTAAATATCGGTGAAGCTGTAAGGCAGTACTACGTCGCCGGCAATATCTGAAAAACTGGTATCACCCGCAGCGAAAGAGAAAAATGAGGTGTCGGCTGCGTATTTATAAAGGTATTGGGAGGTTTGATCCAGATAAGAGTGTTTGGCTGTAACCAGATAAGATATACTACTGCCCGTTTCTTCCGATATTTTTTTAATGGGTCCTTCCAGCAGCGTTTTTACCTGGAAAGGACTTGCGGAGACCAGGCCTGCAAAGCGCTTTTTATTGCCTTCTCGGGTTTTGATATCCACAACAGCCGAGATACGGCCGCCGTATTCGGCATTGAAGCCGCCGGTGAGAACGTCTACGCTGCGGATGGTTTCTGTTTCAAAAACAGAGAAAAAGCCGATGGTATGGAAGGGGTTGTAAATGGTCATACCATCGAGCAGGATCTTGTTTTGAATAGGAGAGCCGCCGCGGATGTAGAGCTGTCCGCCCTGATCGCCCGACACGATGATGCCCGGCAAAACAGGGAGATACTGCGCGATATCCGCCTCGCCGCCGGTGGCCGGCAGCGCCCTGATTTGCTTGGGCGATACGGTGAGTTTAGAGACCTGTACGTCGGAGCGCGCCTGCTCGCGCTGTGCGGATACGTCGACGGTACTAAGTTCTATACTATTGGGGGCTATACTGATGCGCTGATAGACGATGCCGCCGGCTTTGAGGCTCACGTTTACTGCCACGCTGTCGTAGCCGATATACGAGGCCACCATGGTATAATTACCCGCGGGTATGCTGCCCAAGCTGAAAAAACCGTCGAGGTCGGTTACCTCACCGAAGTTGGTGTTGAGCAGACGAATAGTGGCTGCAATAACGGGTTCGCCTGTTTCTTTATCGTAAACATTACCGCGAATAATACCCGTTTGGGCCGATGCCATTCCTGCAAGCAGAAGAGAGGCTACAAATAGTAAAGCTGTTTTTTTCATGCGAGTCGGGCGTTTTGCCGAAGTAATTTTTTCGGCTTTCGAGGCCGTGTGTTTCAAAGCGCTGCAAAAATACGCTTGTTTTTACCTTTTGCAAGGCTTTCTTTTGTCATTGTTTGTCAATTTCGGAATTCGGAATTCGGATTGCAGATTTATCAAGGAACAATCCGAATTCCGAAATTTCGAATTCCGAATTTTTCTTACTTTTGCGGGCTATGAGGTTGAAAACGCTGGAAATAAAAGGATTCAAAAGTTTTGCCAACGAGACGGTCATTCACTTCAATGCCGACGTAATCGGTATTGTAGGGCCCAATGGCTCGGGGAAGTCAAATATCGTCGACGCGATACGCTGGGTGCTGGGGGAACAAAAAAGCAAAGAATTGCGCCTCGACCAGATGACCAGCGTGATCTTTAACGGCACCAAAAAACGCAAAGCAAGCGGCGTAGCACAGGTGTCGATGACTTTTGAAAATACTCGCAATCTCCTTCCTACTGAATATCAAACGGTTACAGTGTCGCGAATGCTGTACCGCACCGGCGAAAGCGAATACCGCCTCAACGGCGTGGCTTGCAGGCTAAAAGACATTACTTCTTTGTTTCTCGATACCGGTATCGGCTCCAATTCCTACGCGATTATCGCCCTGGGTATGGTCGACGATATCCTGGCCGATAAGGAAGACGCCCGCCGCAAGATGTTTGAACAAGCCGCCGGCGTCTCGAAATACAAGGTGCGCAAACGCGAAACGCTCGCCAAACTCAAAAGTACCACGGAAGACCTGGATAGAGTAGAGGACCTCCTCCACGAGATTAATAATAACCTTAAAACCCTCGAAAAACAGGCCAAACGCACCAAACGCTATTTTGAATTAAAAGAAGAATACAAACAAGCCAGTACCCAACTGTCGCTGATCAAGGTGGCCGAACTCAAAGAACGCCACAAAGCCGTAAGCAGCCAGTTGCAACAGGAAGAAGACCGGTACCGCCAACTGGAGGTGGATACCCGCACGCTGGAAGCCCAACTGGAGGCCGAGCGCAAAACCAATCTCGACAAGGAAAAGGTGCTCTCCGACCGCCAGCGTGAGCTCAATAACCTCATCGGACTGGTGCGAAACGCAGAAAACGATCTGCGTCTGCAGGAGCAACGCCAGCAATTTGTAATCCAAAACAAATCCAAACTGGCCGGCGATATCACCAACGCACAAATACGCCTGCAGCAACTCGAACAGGAAATCGCCCAATACCGAGAAGAACTAACCGCCGAAAAACGCGTGGAGGCCCGCCTCGAACTGGAACTCACTACAGCGGAAGAGGCCCTGAATAAGATAAAAGACAGCCACAGTTCGCTCAAAACCGAACTCGACGCTATCGTAGGCCGCCAACAACAGGCCGAAAGAGCCGTTTTTGAACTCGAAAAACAAAAGGCGGTACATTTTAACCAACACGACAACCTGCGCCAGGAACTGGAGAAAATCCAACTCGATACCCAGATGCGCCGCGACGAGATCGGCAAACTGGAAGTGGAAACAAAAGCTATCGAAGCCGAAGAACGCAAGGTGAGCGGTCGACTGGAGACGCTGGAACTGCAGGAGGAAAACCGCCAAAAGGAACTGCAAAAA
>JAEUUQ010000187.1 GCA_016787505.1 Saprospiraceae bacterium
AACCTCGCACCGTCAAATGTTGGGCATGACCCAAGCTCGGGCGCGACCCCGCCAAAAGCGGGGCGCTAAGCCGGAAAAATTCTAGATCATAACTTGACGGCGTGCGGTGTAAAGCAGCCAGTACGGTATTGCTTCCAGCGCGTCGTGTGCAGATACCCTGGCGGGTATGACAACAAAAAAACTGCCATACATCCTTCCCATCCTTCCCAATCCTGGTTATCCTAGTTTAAAACTCCCCCCTGTGGAAAACTTTTTGTTCTATCATTTCGTCTTCTTCTTGAGATGCTGTTACTTTGAAAGTCCGACTTTGCGACTATACGACTTTACGACTTTACGATACTAGTTTCGCACAGTCGCACTGTCGCACCCCTAACCCCTAAAGGGGAACCTCAACGTAAACTGGTTCTCCTGGATAGTGGGAGGGCTCCCCTTTAGGGACTGGGGGCGCATAGAAGGGCATCACAGCAGAAAGCGAGATGACACCTTCGTTCGTGCCTCGCGAAGATGTCACCTCTATAGCATAGTCTAAATCAACAAAAATGCCAGAGTTCGTACACCTCCATTGTCATACCCAATATTCGCTGCTCGACGGCGCAGCCGATATCAGTGCCATGATGGACAAGGCCGCAGGCAACGGCATGAAGGGGGTGGCCCTCACCGACCACGGCAATATGTTCGGCGCTTTTAAATTTGTGGCGGAGGCCGAGAAGCGGGGGCTTAAGCCTATCGTGGGCTGCGAGTTTTATATGGTGGCCGACCGCCACAAGAAGTCGTTCTCCCGCGCCAACGGCGAGCAGGATGAACGCTTCCACCAGCTGCTGCTGGCCAAAAACCAGCAGGGGTACCAGAATTTGTCGAAGCTCTGCTCGCTGGGTTATATCGAGGGGTTGTACAGCAAATATCCCCGCATCGATAAGGAATTGCTGGCGCAATACCACGAAGGTCTCATCGCTACAAGCTGTTGCATCGGCGCAGAAATCCCCCAGGCTATACTGCACGGCAAACTAGAGGAAGCCGAAAGACTGCTGAAGTGGTGGCTGGATATTTTTGGAGAGGACTACTATATCGAATTGCAGCGCCACCGCGGACTCGAAAACATCGACGGACTCGGCGTGAGCCAGGAGGATGTGAACCAGGAATTGCTCAAACTGGCCAAAAAGTATAACGTAAAAGTAATCGCGACCAACGACTCGCACTACGTGGAGGAGGAGGATTGGGCGCCGCACGATATATTGTTGTGTGTAAATACCAACAGTCTGCTCGAAGAAGAAGAACGCTTCCGCTTTCCCAGTTCCGATTTTTATTTTAAAACAAAAGAGGAAATGGGGCAGATGTTCCACGATGTGCCCGAAGCGCTGGACACGACGCTGGAAATTTTTGACAAAATAGATACCCTCAAGCTCAAACGCGACGTATTGCTGCCGGCATTCCCTATACCGGAGGGGTTCCAGAGCCAGGACGATTACCTGCGCCACCTTACTTTTGAAGGCGCGCGCAAACGCTACGGCAGCATTACCGCCGAAATAGAAGAACGACTCAATTTCGAACTGGAGGTTATCAAAAACTCGGGTTATCCGGGCTATTTTTTGATCGTGCAGGACTTCACCAATACCGCTCGCAGTATGGGCGTGAGCGTGGGGCCCGGCCGCGGCTCGGCGGCGGGCTCGGCGGTGGCGTATTGCATCGGCATTACCAACGTAGACCCCATCAAATACGACCTGCTGTTTGAGCGCTTCCTCAACCCCGAGCGCGTATCAATGCCCGACATCGACATCGACTTCGACGACGTGGGCAGGGAGAAGGTGATTAACTATGTGATCGATAAATACGGCCGCAACCAGGTGGCGCAGATCGTCACCTACGGCACGATGGCCGCCAAACTCAGCTTGCGCGACGTAGGCCGGGTGATGAATATCCCCCTCGCCGAGGTAGACCGGGTATCGAAATCCTTCCCCAGTCACCTGCAGGCCACGCTCAAAAAGGTATTGCACAAAGGCGGGATTGACCCCAAACTCAAAGAAGAACTCAACTCCGAAGAACTCGAAAGGGCAAACCGGTTCCGCGATCTGGCCGCCAACGACGACCCCGTGGGGCGTATGATCAATACGGCCATGAAACTCGAAGGTTCGGTGCGCAATACCGGCATCCATGCCTGCGGCGTGGTAATCACCCCCGACGAGATTACGAAGTACGTGCCCGTGAAGGTGGACAAAGACGCCGACATGCTCATCACGCAGTTTGACAACAGCGTGGCCGAGTCGGCGGGTTTGCTCAAAATGGACTTCCTGGGCCTCAAAACGCTCTCTATCATCAAAGACGCCGTGGCGATGATCAAAGAAAACCACGGCATAGAAATCGACCCCGACGAGGTGCCCCTCGACGACGAGAAGACATACCAACTCTTCCAACGCGGCGAAACAGTGGCGATATTCCAGTATGAAAGTACGGGAATGCAGAAGTACATGAAAGAGCTGTCGCCCACCACTTTCGAGGACCTCATCGCCATGAACGCCCTGTACCGTCCGGGCCCGCTCGAATATATTCCCAATTTTATCGCCCGCAAACACGGCCGCGAGGCCATCACCTACGACCTGCCGGCGATGGAGGAGTACCTGAAAGATACCTACGGCATTTCGGTATATCAGGAGCAGGTGATGTTGCTTTCGCAAAAGCTGGCCAATTTCAGCAAAGGCCAGGCCGACGTATTGCGCAAAGCAATGGGTAAAAAGCTGAAAGCGGTGCTCGACCAGATGTACCCCAAATTCCTGGAAGGCGGCGAAGCCAACGGCCACCCGCGGCCCATCCTCGAAAAGATCTGGAAAGACTGGGAGGCCTTCGCTTCTTACGCCTTTAATAAATCGCACTCTACCTGCTACGCTTTTGTGGCCTTTCAGACGGCCTACCTCAAGGCGCACTACCCGGCGGAGTTTATGGCCTCGGTGCTCACCCACAACAAAAGCAACCTGTCGGATATCACCTTCTTCCTGCAGGAATGCAAACGCATGGGTATCAAAGTATTGGGCCCCGATATCAACGAAAGTATCTCCGATTTTTCGGCCAACAAACGCCAGGAGATCCGCTTTGGACTATCTGCGCTCAAGGGGGTAGGGGAGGGACCGGTAGAGGCCATCCTCGAAGAACGCAAAGCCAACGGGCCGTTTACCGGTATTTTCGACCTGGTGCGCCGATTGCCCCTGCAGGCCGTCAACAAACGCGTATTGGAGAGTCTGGTGCTGGGCGGCGCCTTCGACTGCTTCGAAGGCGTGCACCGCGCGCAGTACTTCCGGCCATCCGACAAACACGACTCGCTGATCGAGCACGCTTTGCGCTACGGCAACGCCTTCCAGGCGCAGAAGGCCCAGTCGGCCAACTCCCTGTTTGGCGGCACCTCGGAAGTGCTCATGGAAGAACCCGCCTTCCCGCCCTGTGAGCCCTGGAATCTCGCCGAAAAGCTAAGCCGCGAAAAAGAGGTCACCGGCATCTACATCAGCGGCCACCCGCTGGATGATTACCGCATGGAGATCGATAATTTCACCACTTGCTCCCTCGACCAGGTAAACGAGCACCAGCAAAAACCCTCGATCAACCTGGCCGGCATGGTCACCTCGGTGAAACACCTGGTGAGCAAAAACGGCAACGGCTACGGCGTTTTCGAGATCAGCGATTATACAGGTTCGATGGAATTCAGGTTGTTTAGCGAAGACTACCAAAAATTCAAGCACCTTTTCGAGGTGGGGATTGCTTTATTTGTAAAAGGCAATTTCCAGAAGAGCTGGCGCGGTGAGGAGATGGAATTCAAAATCAAGGAATTGAGCATGCTCGAAGGCATCAATCAGCGCATGACCGAGTCGATTACCCTGCGCCTGTCCGTGGATAAGCTCACCGGCGACCTCATCGACCGCATCGACGAGCTCTGCAAGCGCCACAAAGGCCAGCACAAGCTACGCGTAGAGTTGCTCGACCAATCGAAGCGCCTGCGCCTGGGCATGGTGGCCAAGGAGCGCAAGGTGATGGCGGATAATGAGTTTATTGGAGAGTTGGATAGGATGGGGGTGGCATACAAGGTGAATTGAGCGTTTATGGGTTTATGCGTTTATATAAACCCATAAACCCATAAACCTATAAACGGCCAAACCGTGGAACTCAACATCATTTCAATATCAGACTGGAACCCCGCCGCCACCCAACTCATCACCTGGGCCGGCGAACGCCGCAAATTTGCCTTCTACGGCGAGATCGGCGCGGGGAAGACGACCTTTATACAGGCCATTTGCCGGTATCTGAGGGTAGGCGATTACGTGGCCAGTCCCACGTTTGCCTTGGTGCATGAATACGCCGGCAGCGGCGCTCAGCGCGTATTTCACCTCGACCTATACCGCCTGCGCAACATACAGGAAGCCCTCGATATCGGCATAGAAGAATACCTCGACGGCCCCGATTATTGCTTCATCGAATGGCCGGAAATCATCGAACCTTTGTTGTCCGAAGATATCGTGCGGGTAAAAATCGCCGCCGATTCAAATTCCCACCGAAAAGTTGTAATTTTGTAAGCCTGACGAAAACCGGGAGCAAAAGCAATGAAGGGCTATGAGTGAAAAGAAAATACCTATTCCCAAAGAATTTACGGAAGCCAGTCTGCAGCCGCAATCAGAGATGTTGCAGGTAGAAAATAGACAAGGCAAATTGTATATCGGTATTCCGCGCGAGATTACCCTGCAGGAAAACCGCATAGCCCTTGTACCCGCTTCGGTGGCTTTGCTTATCGCCCACGGCCACCGCATCGTAGTGGAGACCGGCGCAGGGGAGCGCTCCAGTTTTTCCGACCACGATTACTCCGAAGCCGGCGCCGAGATCGCCTACAGTTCGGAGCAGGTCTACAAGGCCGATATGATCATCAAGGTGGCGCCGCCTACCCTCGAAGAAATCGAGTGGATGCACCCCAATCAGATCCTGATTTCGCCCCTGCAATTGCCCATTATCAACGCCGATTATATAAACAGGCTGCGCCAGAAACGCGTGATCGCCCTGGCGATGGAGTATATCAAAGACGAGTCGGGCGCTTTTCCCATTGTGCGCATCATGAGCGAAATGGCCGGCATCAGCGCGATGCTGACGGCTGCAGAACTCATGACTAAAACCGGCGGCGGTAAGGGTATTTTGCTTGGAGCAATTTCGGGGGTACCCAGCGCTAAGGTGGTGATCCTGGGCGCCGGCGTGGTAGCCGAATACGCTACGCGTACCGCACTCGGCTTCGGCGCGGAAGTGCGCATTTTTGATGATAATATTTATAAATTAAAACGCATACAAAGCCAGGTGGGAAGACCGCTGTATACCTCTTCCCTTAACCCTATCTACCTTGAGCGCGAACTGCTGAATGCCGAGGTTGTCATCGGCGCCGTGCACTCCGAGTCGGGCCGCACGCCGGTGATCGTCAGCGAAGAAATGGTGACGAAAATGCGCCCCGGCGCAGTGATCATCGACGTAAGCATCGATCAGGGCGGCTGTTTTGCTACTTCCGAGGTCACCTCGCTGCATAAACCCACATTCATAAAACACGGCGTGATCCACTATTGCGTGCCCAATATGGCTTCCAATATTAGCCGTACCGCCTCTATCGCGGTAAGCAATATCATGACGCCCCTGCTGTCGCGCGCCGCCGGCACCGGTAGTATTGAGCACATGATGTTTTCTAATCCCGGCCTCCGCCACGGCGTCTATACCTACAAAGGCTGCCTGACGAATGAATACCTGGGCCGGCGTTTCGCCATCAAATCTACCGACCTGGAGTTGTTGATTACGTCGAATCTTTGATGGTAGTCGGCAGTTGGCAGTTGGCATCCAACATTCAACATCAAGCATTCAACATCAAACATCAAAACCTACCACTGCCTCGCCTGATGCGGATACCTCACCACATACTGTTCCTTGATCATGCGGAGTAGCTTGGCGCGTAGCTCGTCGACATTTTCTTTGGTAATGGCGGAGATAAACACGTTGTCGTGGCCGAACTGGTGTTTGAGGCTGCCGCGCAGGCCTTCTTCGATCTCTTCTTTGGCTTCGTCGTCGAGGAAGGGGTCGTAGTATAGCTTGCGGTAGAGGTCGATTTTATTAAAAACCAATAAGGTAGGTTTGTCTATCGTCTCGAGTTCTTTGAGGGTTTGGTTGACGGTACGAATATGGTCTTCGTGTTGGGGGTGGGCGATGTCTACTACATGCACCAGGATATCGCTTTCGCGTACCTCGTCGAGTGTCGATTTAAAGCTTTCGATGAGGTGGTGGGGCAATTTGCGGATGAACCCTACGGTATCCGACAGCAGGAAGGGCACGGCCTCCCAGGCGATCTTGCGCACCGTGGTATCGAGGGTGGCGAATAGTTTATCTTCGGCGAAAACCTCCGATTTGCTTAGCATATTCATGAGCGTCGATTTGCCCACGTTGGTGTAGCCCACCAGGGCCACCCGGATGAGTTGCTCGCGGGTTTTGCGCTGGGTGGTATTCTGGAGGTCTATTTTTTCGAGTTTCTTTTTCAGAAAGGCGATCTTATCGCGCACGATACGGCGGTCGGTTTCGATCTCTTTTTCGCCGGGGCCCCGCATACCGATACCGCCACGCTGGCGTTCGAGGTGCGACCACAGGCCACGCAGTCGAGGCAGCATGTATTGTAGTTGTGCCAGTTCTACCTGGGTTTTGGCCTGGGCAGTCTGGGCGCGACTGGCGAAGATATCGAGGATCAGGCTACTGCGGTCGATGATCTTCACCTTGAGGGTTTCTTCGAGTACGTTCACCTGCTTACCGCTGAGGTCGTCGTCAAAGATCACCATGTTGATGTCTTCGTTTCTCTCGATATAGGCCCTGATCTCTTCGAGTTTGCCGCTGCCGATAAAGGTACGGGGGTCGGGATGGGGCAATTTTTGCAGGAAACGCCTGGTCGTGGCAGCGCCGGCGGTAAGGGCAAGAAATTCGAGTTCGTCGAGATATTCTTCAACCTGCGGCTCCGTCTGGTCTTTTTGGATTAAACCTACCAGTACGGCGTATTCCGTATTTTTCTTAAGTCCTTTTTTTCCTTTTTCTCCTATGTTCCAGCCGGATTGCTTCATGTTTTAATTGTTGGTTGTGGGTTGTCGGTTGTGGGTTGTAGGTTCCAAATCTCTCTGCGGTAAAAAACGGTCTGTTCACTGTTCACAGTTCACTGTTCACTACTTAGTAACAACAAAAAAACTCCATTCGTTTCATTTGGACAGCCAATGTACCGGGTTGAGGTGTTGTTTTTCCTTCCACAATTCGAAGTGCAGTTCTTTTTTGCTGCCCAGGCTACCGATGCGCTGGTCGGCGTCAACGGTTTCGCCACGGCGCACAAATACGTCTTCCAGGTTGGAGTATACGGTATAATAGTTGCCGTGTTGCAGGATAACCAGGTTTTGATAGCCGGGGATAAACTGCGTGCCGGCGACTTTGCCGGCGTAGACTGCTTGTACTTCTGAACTACCTCCCGCTTTGATATCGATGCCGTTGTTGGTGATCTCGATGCCTTTGAGGGTGGGGTGGGCTTGTACGCCAAACGAGCGCACTACGGCGCCTTTGACGGGCCAGGGCAGGCGGCCTTTGCGCTGTATAAAATCGCCTGAAATCGGGTCTTCGACTTCGGGGGCGCCGGCGCTGAGAGCCTCCGTGGTGCGCGCGGCTTTGCGTTTGCGGGCCATTTCTTCTCTGATGATGGATTCAATTGATTCGTTGAGGCGGTTGTGGGCTTTTTGCTGACGGTTGAGTTCGGCGGCCAGGCGGCTTTCGTCTTTGTTGAGGGTTTTGAGCATCTTGTCTTTGTCTTGCAACTCGCGGTCGAGCAATAGCGTTTGGCTTTGCTGTGAGACGAGCAGGTTTTCTTTTTCTTTTTTGCGGGTTTCGAGTTGTT
>JAEUUQ010000325.1 GCA_016787505.1 Saprospiraceae bacterium
GACCAACAACGGTAGCGCTGCCGGTACCGGTTTCGAATTTATGGGCAATCTACAAATCGGCGGACTGCTACAGGTCACCGCCGGCAGTGGGGTCGTGCGGTTTAGCGGCGGCGGCCCCACTGTAACCGGCGGCGGCAGCGCCCAAATTAACTACGCAGAAGTAAACTGCGGCTACGGCCTCATCCTGCAACGCCCGCTCACGATCAACTACGACCTCAGCCTTTTTAACGGAAAAGTCATCCTCCAACAATACGACCTCACCGTCATGGGCGAAGTCGTGGGTAGCTCCACCGGAAAATACATACAAACAACCGGCATCGGCAGCAACGCCGGCAGCCTCGTCATGCCGGTCAGCGGCAGCCGGTTGTTTCCGGTGGGCAACAATTCGTATAACCCCGCTATCCTGCAACAAGGCGGCTATAGCCTGCTCAAAGTGCGCGTAGAAGACTGGGTGCTCAGCCAGGGTACCTCGGGCGCCCCGGTCATTGCAGGAATCGTAAGCCGCAGCTGGCATCTCGGCGGCAGCCTCTCCGGCAACCTCAACCTTACCCTGCAATGGGCCTCTATCGACGAATGGCCCGGCTTCGATCGCTCAGCTTGTTATATTTCGCAATTCACCGGCGCCAACTGGCAGCAGGCCGGCCCCGGGCCGGCCTCCGGCGGCGATCCCTTTATCCGCACCCGCACAGGTATCTCGGGCGCTACTTCTTTTGCCGTATCCAGCGGCAGCGCCCTTCCGGTGGAACTCGCCAGGTTTGAAGCCTCCGCCCTGCAAGGCGCCGTGGAGCTATCCTGGCAGACCTGGTCGGAAACCGGCAACAAACGCTTCGTAATTGAACGCAGTACCAACGGCATCCACTACGCCGATATCGGCGAGGCGCCCGGCGCCGGCACGACGGTTGTGCCGCAAGCGTATGTTTTTTTTGATAAAAACCCCTCCCCCGGTCCCAATTACTACCGTCTCCGGCAGGAGGATTTTGACGGCGGTCATCATTATTCCGAAGTACGATACGCCTCAATGGATGTTACGGCGAATGCACTCCGGGGTTTTCCAACGATAGTTAATCAGACTTTTACTTTGCAGCTCGATTTTCCGGTAGATGCCGGTTTTGAGTTGTTTGTTTTGGATAGCTATGGCCGGGTTGCTATGACTTATCATTGGCCCGCCCGGCAGCAGGAAGTTATTTTAAATACCGAAATATTAGCTCCCGGTTGGTATCATATTTTTCAGACGGTCATTGCTGCGCCGGGTCAGGTAAGATTCTTTAGGCCTTGATTTTTTTACCACAGAGTTAAACGGAGTAAAACGGAGTGACACAGAGTATTTTTTAACTTCAAAATTTTGACCAACATGGAACACAGAGAACTCACACACTCTATTATCGGCTGTGCAATGAGGGTACATGCAGCACTGGGCCCCGGTCTGCTTGAAAGCGCTTATGAAGCATGTCTTTATTATGAATTAGTTGATTCAGGACTGAAAGTTCACCGACAAGTATCTTTGCCATTGGTGTACAGGGACGTTGAACAAGATGTTGGTTATAGAATTGATTTATTTGTCGAAAACAAAATTATTATTGAATTAAAATCATTGGATGAATTACATCCGATTCATACTGCTCAGGTATTAACTTACCTTAAACTGTCGAACACAAGGCTAGGATTATTGATAAATTTCAATGTAAAAAGCCTTAAAGACGGGATAAAAAGGATTGTTTACGGCTACAACTAAAACTCTGTGTCACTCCGTTTTACTCCGTTTAACTCTGTGGTAAAATATCACCGCACAATCCATTTTTTTTCCTACTTTTGCCCCACGGAAACAACTCCAACTTCAGCAGGCAACTATGTGCATATCCGACACCTACCATCCCGTACTCACAAAACAACATTACCGGCTGATTAACAGCATACTGACATGACAGCTGACGTCATCATTATCGGTGCGGGAATCGTAGGGCTGGCCACAGCCTTTCAACTCAGCGAACTACAACCCGGGTTGTGCATCACTCTTATTGACAAAGAAGAAGGCCCCGCCCAACACCAAACCGGCCACAACTCCGGCGTAATCCACTCCGGTATCTATTATAAACCCGGCGGCTCCAAAGCCGTGCACTGCAGCCGGGGCTACAAGGCCATGCTCGCTTTTTGCGAAAAATACGACGTACCCCACGAAATCTGCGGCAAAGTTATCGTGGCCACCCGCCCCGAAGAACTACCCCGCCTCGACGAGATCCTCGAAAAAGGCAAGGCCAACGGCCTCCAGGGACTCCAAAAACTAGGCCCCGAAGCTACCCGCGAATTAGAACCCCACGTACAGACCCTGGCCTCGATTTACGTGCCCCAGGCCGGCATCGTCAATTACGCCACCGTAGCCCGCGCTTACCTGCAGCAAATCACGCAGCGCGGCGCCCAGTCGGTCTTTGGCGCTAAAGTCCTCAACATACAACTGCGCCCCGGCGAAGCCACCGTGGTCACCAGTCGCGGCGACTATCGCTCCCGACTGGTCATCAATTGCGCAGGCCTCTATGCCGACAAGATTACGGCCATGACGATGCCCGAATCGCAGGTGCGCATCCTGCCGTTCCGGGGCGAATACTACGAACTCAACCCCGACAAGCAATACCTGGTGCGCAACCTCATTTACCCCGTGCCCAACCCCAATTTTCCGTTCCTGGGCGTGCACTATACCCGCAAGATCGGCGGCGGCATCGAAGCAGGCCCCAATGCCGTGTTGGCCTTCCGCCGCGAAGGCTATAGCCGCTGGGATTTCTACGCCCCCGAACTGGCCGAAACGCTGGCATTTAGCGGCTTTCGAAAAATCGCCGCCCGCTATTGGCGCGACGGCCTCGGCGAAATGTACCGCTCGTTTTCCAAAACAGCCTTCGTGAAAGCCCTGCAACACCTCATCCCGGAAGTGGGAGAAGGCGACCTGCATCGCGGCGGCGCCGGCGTAAGAGCCATGGCTTGCGACCCCCAAGGCAACCTCATCGACGATTTTTTGTTCCTGGAAAAACAACAGGTGATCAATGTGTGCAACGCCCCCTCTCCCGCCGCCACCGCTTCGCTGGCTATCGGGGAAACGATAGCGATGAAAGCGATGAAATATTTGTGAAACCCGTTCTCCGTTCTCCGTTATCCGTTATCCGTTATCTGTTATCTGTTCCTTATCTTTGCCCATTACACTTTCAAGAGAACAGAGAACAGAGAACAGAGAACAGAGAACAGAGAACAGAGAACAGAGAACAGAGAACAGAGAACATGGAATGGTACCACTATCTCATTGCCATCG
>JAEUUQ010000197.1 GCA_016787505.1 Saprospiraceae bacterium
GATTACCCACAAGGCTATTACGGTCATTTTACGATCAATCTGAACAATTATAACCTTAGCCTTCGCTATTATCCCACTCAAGGATTAGCCAAACCGTTTTTGTTTGATTTCTCCGGCAATACCCAGAATCTGAAAAACCTGCTTGTCGATTTGCGGCAATCCAATCCGGCCATCACAGCTATTAAGGTGTGGAATGCGAATGGGGAGGAGTTGTAGGTAGCGCTTAGCAGTCAGGGCTTAGCGCTAAGCCCTGACTGCTGATTACCGCCTTTCTTCTTGCTTTCTTTGACTTCAAAGTTGAATCCTTCCGACAGGAATTCGTGGTATTTCTGTTTGTCGAACTGGTACAATCGAGCCGGCCGGTGCGCCACGCCTTCTTGTGTCTGTTCGAGATCGACGAGTAGGTTCATCGATAATATTTTCTTGCGAAAATTGCGTTTGTCGAGATCAGTTTCCAAAATAGCCTCGTATAAATGCTGCAATTGGGTAAGGGTAAACCGGGGGGGTAGCAACTCAAAGCCCACCGGCCGGATGCGCACTACCAATTTGAGCCGCTGAAAACAGGCTTTGAGAATCTCGTCGTGGTCGAAGGCCAATCCCAATTCCTTTACATCGGCCACCGCGTGCCATTTTGCCTTTTGGGCAATAGAGGCGGGCGATAGTTTGTAATCTTCTATTTTAATAAGCGAATAATAGGCCACCGTGATGACCCGTCCAAAAGGGTGGCGGTCCACTTTACCAAAAGAATTTACCTGCTCGAGGTAAACATTGTTAAGTCCGGTCAATTCTCTCAATACGCGATAGGCCGCACCGTCGAGGTCTTCGTCGGGGTAAACGAAATATCCCGGCAAAGCCCACTTCCCCATAAAAGGGTCTTCCCCGCGTTGAATCAACAACACTTTGAGGTCGCCTTCATCAAAACCAAATATCACGTTGTCTACCGTGAAAGCAGATTTGAAAAAATTATCGAATAAGGTCATGCCTGCTGTTTAGGAATATGCTGGGATAAAAATACTTATTTATTGCCGTATCCCTGTTATTGAATTAGTGTAAAATTTACACATTGACATTATTTCGCAATAAAAACTGTAAAATAAATGCCCCATCACACTATTCTATTCTGGAGGACGGCTTAAATTGCCTTTAAACCAATTCCCAAATGAAAACGCAGCGCGCAGTGCCATTTGTCAGGCTGCTGGTACCATTTTGTTCGGGTATCGCGGTCGCATTTTGGGTTGACGATCCGCCTTTGGGCTTGTCGGCTTTAGCCGGAGTGTTGCTGTCTTATCCCATACTCTTTGCGCTCTCGCAACGCAAATGGCCTTTTGCCCTGCGCTGGGTATTCGGAGTGGCCATATATCTCTGGTTGGCTGCTTTGGGTTACGGCTTGGCGGTATGCCACAACGAATCGAGCCTGCCCCGCCATTTTAACAAACAATTATCCGAGGCCAACGACGTGCTGGCCGTCGTTCAACGTATGCAAGTCCAGGGCGCCGGCTTCAGACTACAAGCGCGACTGCTCGCTATCGGCGCCTCCTCGCTCCGGCCAAGCCAGGGGCGCTTGCTGATCAATCTTCGCGATAGTACGGCTATACTCCAGCCGGGCGATACACTCGTATTAAGTGGGGTAAAGATACAACGTATCGCCGCGCCGCTCAATCCGGCAGTTTTTGATTTTTCGCGATACTGGCATTATCGCAACTACCATTACCAGGTCGTCGTGGGGGCAGGTCAATGGAAGCGGGCAGGCGCCGGCAGGCGCAAAAACCTGGTACAACTGGCCGAACAAAGCCGGTCCCGATGCGTGGCCATCCTGCGCCAATACCTGACTACCGACGACGAGTGGGCGGTGGGCTGCGCGCTCATCCTTGGCGCCAAAGACGCCATGACCGACGAGGTGACCCAAGCTTATAGCCGCACCGGCGCTATGCACGCGCTGGCAGTATCGGGTATGCACGTTGCTATCGTGTGGTTGGCGCTGGCCTGGTTGTTGTATCCGCTGAAATTCCTCGGGCGACCCGGCAAATACGCCGGGGCCGCACTGCTCATTACAGGCGTGTGGGCTTACGCTATTTTTACAGGGGCTTCCGCTTCTGCATTGCGGGCGGCAACGATGGTATCGTTTCTCATTCTGGGGCAGTCATTTCAGCGCCGTCACTCGCCATTTAATACGCTGGCCGCCTCCGCTTTTATTTTGCTTTGCGCAAATCCCTACCTGCTGATGGACGCCGGTTTCCAGTTGTCTTACCTGGCCGTGGCAGGCATTTTAATATTCGACAAACCACTTTACCTCTGTTGGCATCTCACACCACGCTGGGCCGATTATTTATGGCGGCTTACTTGTGTGTCGATAGCTGCGCAACTCGCTACATTCCCCATAAGCCTGTACTATTTTCACCAATTTCCCTTTTATTTCTGGCTGTCGGGTTGGGTAGTAGTACCGGCGTCCACGCTGTTACTTTATATGGGTGGCGCGCTGCTGGCCCTGCATCCGGTGGCGGCCGTTTCTACTACCCTTGGAAAAGGGTTTCACGCTTTTATCTGGCTGGTCAACAAAGCCGTGTTTGCTATCAGCGGCCTGCCCGGGGCGGTGGCCGAACAGGCCTGGATCAGCGAGCTGGGCGTACTGGCCCTCTACACCGCGCTTCTCATGCTGGGGGCAACTGTGCTGAGCCGCCGAGGCAAGTGGCTGGTCTGGATGGGGATTTTCCTGCTCATTGCCGCAGCCGACAGGGGGCTGGCCCATTGGAGGGCGGTACATCAACGCAAAGTAGTAATTTACCACGTGCCGCGCGCCACGATGATCGACGTATTTGATGGGAAGACAGGTTTTTTCTACGCTACCCTACCCTCGGGTCACCCGGCATTGCAAAAAGCCGCCGCCGCCTGCCGGGGAAAACATTTGATCAAAGAAAGCATCCCTATCCATACAAAAAAAGGAGACTTCCAATCGGATGCTTTGTATTACCACAAGCAGCTCATGCAATTTTACAATATCACCATCGCCATCATCGATAGTTCGTACTGGCAAGCGACGCTTCCCGCTCCCCTTCTTGTCGATTACCTGTTATTAAGTGGTAATCCGGCTATTTCTATTGCAGATCTGCAGTCACGCTACACCATTCGTCGAGGTATCATAGCCGACGCTTCCAACAGCTACAAGCGCGTGGAACAGTGGAAAAGAGCTTGCGAGAAAGCGGGTATTGTTTTTGTCGATGTAAAAGGAGAGGGCGCCTATGTAATTGAAGTATAATTTTTTATAAAAAACCAACCCTATGAAAAAGCAATGGAAAACGTTTTTTTACTTTACCAGATCCGAGCGCAACGGCATCGTCACGCTTGCCTTGTTTTGCCTCGTTTTGTTGGTCATTCCAGCCTTATTCCGCTATTGGCAGCCAGCAAATGCTGTCGACTTCACTGCTTTTGAGCAATT
>JAEUUQ010000237.1 GCA_016787505.1 Saprospiraceae bacterium
CCTCGCTGCCCGCCCAGTCCTGGTTGGAACAGGCGCAATCCCTAACAGACAGCGGCGACGTGATGGGCTCTAGCGCTATCCTTCGCCAGTTTATCCATGCGCATCCCGATAAGTTGTACGACGTATCCAGGGCATATTTCCTGCTTAGTTACGACCTCATGGTAGCCGGTGATTACAGCGGCGCCCTCGATGCCAACGACCGCAGCCGCCAGATCCGCGAAGAACTGCTCACCGGCGAAGAAGAAGAAAACTATATGCGCGCCGGCGCGATTTATCTGGTTATGGGCGACTACGACCGTGCCATCGACTTCCTGCTCCAGGCTAAACGACTACCTATTGACGACCCCCATATTTTTTCGCTGATAGATGGCTATTTGGGCTCGGCATACCTCGAATTGGGACAATACGAAAAAGCCGAGCACCACTACATGCAGTCGCTCGAAACCCTGCGGGTAGAGATGGGCGAAGACCACCCCGACGTGGCCATCACTTATTACAACATAGGCAGGTTGTACTGGAAGCTCAAAGACGAAGAAAAAGCCCGCGATTATTGGGATGGGGCGCTCGGCCTAGCAATAGGCGCCGGTAATTTTCTGCTCAGCGGCCAGTTGTACAATGGTTATGGCGAGTGGTTCAGCAGAGCCAATCCCGAGTTTGCCGCCGGTTTTTACGACGACGCCTATTCTACGCTCGAATCGCACTACGGCAAGCGCCACCGCGAAACGATACGCACCCGTATCAACCAGGCGCGCTTGTTTATATCTATCGACAGTCTCGACATAGCTCATCGCTACCTTGACGAAGCTATCCGCTCTGAACAAGGGGATATGCCGGCGCAGGCCGCACCCGACAGGCTGCTGCTCGCCACGGCATTGCAACTGCGGGCCGCGCTGGCTTTGCGCGCCGACAACACAGCAGCAGCCTATCAGCAAGCGCTGGAGGATAGTCGTGCCGCCATTGCCGCTATAGAATCGCAGTTGAGCGTTTTGCTGGGCAACGACACGCGCCTGCAGCTCTTGCAGCTGAGCCGCCAGTGCTATGCCTCCGGCATCGAAAGCGCCATGTTGCTTTATGAACAAAGCGGTGACAAGCAATACGCCGACCAGGCCTTTGAATTGTCGGAACGCGGCAAGGCTTTCGTATTGCGCGCCGACGCCCTGGCCCTGGACGCCCTGGCCGACAGCTACCCGCAACTCAGTTTCCGCGAAAAAGAATTGCTTCTTCAAATCAGAAGCTGGGAAGCCGAACTAGCCATGTTGCCCCAGCACGAAGAGGGCATTCGGGCATTGGCCAATGCCCGCCGGGCCTTGCAATCCTTCGCCGACTCGGTGCGTTTGGCGGCGCCCGACTACTACCGCCTTCGCTGGAATATCCAGGTAGCCGCCCCGGCGCAGATCCAACAATCGCTCGACCCCGAAACGGCTTTGTTGTCGTATTTTATCGGCGATCAAAACTACTACCTGTTTGCATTTACCCACGACGACTTCAAGGCAGAGCGGCTGCCGATTGACTATGTGGGTTTTAAAAAACCTAAAAATGCCAAAATCCTCAACCTGATGGCGCAGGCAGGCCCTGCTCCGGGCACCGGCGCCGGCACCTATTCCAAATACAACCTGAGTGGAGGCCTGCCCGACATGGCTACTGCCGTCACCGGTTTTGTAGATGGCGTAAAAAAGGTAAACATCGACTATTGTATCTTTTACGGCCACAACCTGTACCTCAAACTCATTCAGCCGGTGATATCCGTCCTGAAAAAGAAAAAACACCTGGTGTTCATTCCCCACGACGTATTGTGGCAGGCGCCTTTTGAGGCCATACTAAAAAATGCGCCCGAAGAAAGCGACGATAGCAAAGACAAAGTCGGTTTTGACAAACTCGACTATCTGGTAAAAGACTACACCGTGCAATATTATTATGCCGCTACCGCCTATCAGCAGCATCAGAAGGGGGCTGCGCCCTCCAGCCTGAATGCATTTCTGGGTGTTGCGCCCGTTTTTGACGAAACATCCGGCACTGGATATATCTGGGAGAGCCGCCAATTTGCTTTCGACAGCGCCTACCAGTCGCAGGAAAACCTGCGCAGCACGGTTACCATTGACGGCCGCCAGTTTCAGGCCTTGCCTTATTCGGCTGAAGAAGTAACCGGCATCGCCAGGCAGTTTGCCGCCGGCCAACAACAAAGCATGGCTATGATCGCCACCGAGGCATCGGAAGCGGAATTCAAAGCCAGGACAGACAAATACCGGTATTTGCATCTGGCTACCCACAGCTTCGTATACACGGCGAACCCTGCCTTGTCGGGTATCGCTTTTGCACAGCCCCGGCAGCCCGACGCGTCGGAAGACGGTATCCTCTACGCTGCCGAAATTATCAAATTGAAGCTACCCGGCAATACCGTGATATTGAGCAGTTGCGAAAGCGGCGCCGGGCCGCTCTATGCGGGTGAAGGCCTGTTGTCGCTGAGCCGTGCTTTCATCGAAGCCGGCGCCGGCAGCGTCATCGGTACGTTGTGGAAGGTATACGACCAACCCACCGCCACGCTGATGAGCGCTTTTTACGATGACATTATCAAGGGCAAAAGCGAGGCCGAGGCCTTGCGCGCAGCAAAGATGAAATTGATCAAAAATAAACAAACTGCTGCCCCCCGGCTGTGGAGCGCCTTCGTGCAGGTGGGAAGATAGAGAGGAGAGTGTGAGAGGGAGGGAGTGTGAGAGGGAGTGAATAAAAGAATATAGATATGACACCGTCTATTTTGTTAAAGTATGCTCAGTTGCTGGTGCATTACTGCATGGAAGTAAAGCCTGGCGAGCGCTTATACGTGCGCAGCACCACACTGGCGGAGCCGCTGGTGCGGGAAGTATACCGTGTGGCCTTGCAGGCGGGCGCCAACGTAGAAGTCGACCTGGAATTTCGGGAACAGGGCCGGTTGATGCTCACCGAAGCCAACGAGCAGCAGTTGGGTTATGTGCCCATGTTATACGGTGAAGCCATGAATTCGTTTGATGCCTATTTGTATATCCGGGCGCCATTCAACTTGCGGGAAGAGCAGAACGTAAACCCCGGCAAGGCGAAGCTGCGGCAGGAAGCGCTCAAGGGGGCCCAGCAAAAATACTTTGAACGCACGGCTACCCGCTCGCTCAAGCGCAACCTGTGCCAGTACCCCACGTTGGCCAGCGCCCAGGAGGCGGGTTTGTCGCTCGAAGAATACGAAAACTTCGTGTACGGCGCCTGCCGCCTCACCGACGACGACCCGGTGCAAAGCTGGCTTGAGGTGCGCCGCTCGCAGCAGCGCATCGTGGACCGGCTTAATAGCTGTGAAAATGTGCACTACCTGGGCGACGGCATAGATATTCGCTTTTCTACCAAAGGCCGCACCTGGATCAATTCCGACGGGCAGACCAACATGCCTTCGGGCGAAGTGTATACCTCGCCGGTAGAGGATTCGGTTAACGGCGTCATTCACTTTACCCATCCTGCTATATACATGGGGCACGAAGTAGAGGGCGTCACCCTTTGGGCAAAAGACGGTTATATTGAAAAATGGGAAGCCCGCCGGGGGCAGACGCTGCTCGACCAGGTATTCCAGCTTGATGGCGCCCGCCGTTTTGGGGAAGCAGCCATTGGTACCAATTACGGCATCAACAGGTTTACCAAAAACATCCTTTTTGACGAAAAAATCGGTGGAACCGTGCATATGGCAGTAGGCCAATCGTACCTCCAAACCGGCGGCAAAAACCAGTCGTCCATACACTGGGATATGATAGCCGATATGACCAAAGGCGGTGAAATACGGGCCGATGGCGAAAAAATTTACGAAAACGGCCAGTTTCTGATTTAACAGACAGCACCAAATATGTTGTTATTATCTGAAAGCTGCGAATTTTGCAACCCTATTGCAGGGCGTATTGTTTTTTTGCATAACTTGCGCTTCGAAACACTATGCGGGCAGTTTCCCGAAACCGATATGATACATACTGCCCGTGTGCTTTTACGGTAGCCAGTATGCACAACATTTTTAATTTAAATAATTTACACCAACCGTGAACACCGAAAGTATAGCATTTTTAGAGTTAAAGTACGGCAACATTTACGGCGGATACCCCAACTTTTACGCGATAAGCGACATCACGCTCCTCGTTTTTGAAAAAGGCACCAACAAAATCTTTATTGAAAGCTGGAGCAACAATGCCAATATCGACATCGTTAGCGTGTATTCAAAAGTAAACGAGCTGGGTCATACTATTGGAAGGGGAAAAGAAGTGATCAATCTGCGCACAGGTCGTCACAAGCCCTATGAAGAAACTTTCCGGCTTGAAGAAGAAGATCTCAAGTTTGCTTTCCAGAATTTGCGGCCTACCAAAATGCCGATCAAAAATTTCCTGCTCAAAAATCTGAAAAAATACCGGTTCCGCGATATCATCGTTTTTGACGGCCGCCGGGACGTGTTCCTCTGTGAACGTGCAGGCGTCAACTTTGGCAGGTACAATATCATTGATTTGCAGAAAGAGCTCAATAAAGAAACAGATTATCTCTTTTCACTCAATAAACTGGCCGTGGTCATCAATTTCGACCTCGACCGCTCGTACCTGCGTTCACACAATCTCGAATACTGGCTGCACCCCATCGCTGCCCGGCAGATCATGCCTAAAACAGCCGCTTATGACGCTGCCCGCCTCATGATGATCTACAACGAATATACCGAACATCACGAGGA